>CAYOSZ010000064.1:0-2622 GCA_964406715.1 uncultured Ignavibacteria bacterium
TAAGCCAAAGAAGCAGCAGTGGGCTCGTTGATTATCCTCAAGACCTCCAGACCGGCGATTCTTCCCGCATCCTTGGTGGCTTGCCTCTGGGAGTCGTTGAAATATGCCGGGACGGTGATCACCGCCTGGATCACCTTCTCGCCCAGATATTCCTCTGCAGTTTTCTTCATGGATTGCAATATCATTGCGGAAATGTCCGGAGGAGAGTATTCCTTGTCCGTTATCTTCACCCGCACGTCTCCGTTGGATGCTGCCACGATCTTAAAAGGAACGATCTTTTCTTCTTCCTGAACCTCGTTGTGCTTTCTCCCCATGAATCGTTTGATGGAAAAGACGGTATTCTCCGGGTTGGTGATGGCTTGCCTTTTTGCCACCTGCCCGACTAACCTTTCACCCGTTTTGGTGAATGCCACCACCGAGGGAGTGGTTCTCATCCCCTCCGGGTTGGGTATAACCTTCGGCTCCCCTCCCTCCATCACCGCCACACAAGAATTGGTTGTGCCTAAATCTATTCCGATTACCTTTGCCATTTATTGTTACCTCCTATCTTTCGGGAATCATTGTTCAACTTAGAATAGGATCTTAGTTCGTCACGGATACCTTGTCCGTGACTATATGAAAGTAAGGGACCATGTGTCCGTTACCAACTTCGACGCTATCATGATGACGGACATGGCATCCGCCACCAGTTTTTTGCTCTCTACTCTTCTTTTTCCTCTTTCGGCTTTCCCTTAGAAACCACCACCTTAGAAGGCCTCAGCAGTTTATCGTTGAGCATGTATCCTTTGCACATCTCATCCGCCACGACCCCCTCTTCGTGTTCTTCGCTTTCGCACTGGGTTACCGCCTCGTGATAGTTGGGATCAAAGGGCTGGCATACCGCCTCGATTTCCTTCAAACCCTCCTTCTGTAGAAGCTCCTTCAGATGATTGTAAATCAACTCCACCCCCTTGTGGAAGTTGTCATAATCGTTGGAGCTTTTTGCAGACTCCAGGGCACGTTCAAAATTGTCCAGAGTGTCCAGTAGCTTTAAGATCAGATTCTCATTGGCATTCTGGCATATAGCTTCAAACTCCCTGGCAGTCCGTTTTCTGAAGTTGTCATATTCCGCCGCCAGCCTTAACAGCCGGTCCTCCAATTCCTTCACCTGCTCTTCGCTTTTGGCCAGCCGCTCCTCAAGCAGCTCGGTTTCAGTTGCAGGTTTGGATTCCTCTTTTTCTCCTTTTTCCACAACCTCGGTCTGCGACTTTTCATCTTTCTTTTTTTTCTTATCTTCTCTGGGATGTTTTTCTTTGCTCAACTTGTATTGCTCCTCCTTTGGGGTAGATAATATGATTTCTTTATTCTACCTGGAAAGGACCTCGCTTAAAAGCCTGGCTGCATACTCCACCATGGAAACCAGCTTGGAGTATCTCATCCGGGTGGGTCCTATTATGCCGATGGTTCCGCTTACCTTTCCCGCCCGGTAAGGAGAGGTGACCAGACTGCAGGATTGCATCTCACCTCTCTCGATCTCCTTTCCTATGGTGATGGTGATTCCCTTCTTAATTCCCTTGGCGGAGACAAGCTCGGCTAATAGCTTTTTCTCCTCCAGCACTTCGATCAAACTTCTCAGCTTTTCCCTGTCTTTGAATTCAGGCTGGTCCACGATGTTGGTGGTTCCGCCCAGATGCATCTGATCCGGCTCGGTGAAGTTCAAAAGAGCGTCGGTCGAATCCAAAAAGAGTTTTATCAGCTTTGGATCGTCAGCGGAAGCCTCCTTCAGGCGTTTATCGATGGAGTCCTTGATCTCCCCCAGGGTCAGCCCGGCTAGCCTCTCATTGAGGATGCGGGCGGTCTTCTCCACCTGTTCGGTGTCAATAGAGGATTCAGCCTCCAACAGCACGGTCCTGACCAACCCGTGCTTGACCGCCAGGATGACCAGAATCTTCTTCTCCGCCACCGGGATTAAGTTTATGCTGGTCAGAACGCCTTTGTCAAACCTGGGGGCAATGGTTACGCCTAATTGCTTGGAGACCGTGGCAAGTACCCTGGCGGTCTGCTCCAGGATGTCCTCCACTGCGGCATAATCTGCCCAAATCTCCCTTCTGATCTGATCCTCCTCAGAGGGGGTAAGAGCCTCCAATCCCATCATGCTGTCCACAAACACCCGGTATCCTTTATCCGTGGGAATCCTTCCGGCCGAAGTATGAGGATGAGTGATAAGCCCCATCTCCTCTAGGTCCTGCATGGTGTTCCTCACCGTAGCCGGGCTTATTCCCAACCTGTATTTTTGAGCCACAGCTCTGGAACCCACCGGCTCGGCAGTAGCGATGTAATAGTTAATCAGGGACTGAAGAACCAGCCTCTCCCTTTCACTCAAGCTCTCAAAAGCCATAATCTACCTCATAATTCTTTTGACTTCAACAGATTGGCGCTTTCCTGGCACTCTTGCCGCATGAGTGCTAATCAATCGCAAAATAAACTGACACAAAAGGCTTGTCAAGGGAATTTGGTACGCATAAACCAATTCATAGCAAGTATTCGCAATAAAGATGTGCTTCATTTGCGTTTTATTTGACTGTGACTGGAACCTAACTTAAGTCAGGTTCCAGCGGTTTGTTTAACAACGATCCCTTGTTG
>CAYOSZ010000064.1:2632-8265 GCA_964406715.1 uncultured Ignavibacteria bacterium
ATTATCCTTATTCTTCATTACCTTTGGTCAAGGAGAGGTTCTTGGAAAAACCACACCCTAAAAGCGGGATGAATTTCCGCCCCATATTGAAGCATGGACTTCTACCATAGAGCATGGAATTCAGCCCTGTCCGAAGAATATTCGATAGTCTAAAAGAGTTACAAGCAGTCGAAGAAAAGTAGACACCATAGTTAACCCGGAAGACATGAATGAGCAAACTCACTCGCCATAAAAAAGTTGTCTCCGCCAGCCGCAGGGTGGATTTGGTTGCTTTCTACCCGGATTATATATTCAGAAGATTGGAAGAGATCGGTGCGGAGAACGTGCACACCTTGGTCATCTGGACCAAAAATCCTCAAAACATGCTGGTACATTCGAAATTGCGGCAGGCGTTGAAGAGGATGGCTCAGATTTACGTGTTTTTGACTACAACCGGATTAGGCGGAACGGCTTTGGAGCCCGGCGCACCAACCACCGACCAGGTATTTGAAAAACTCCCTGAAATCATTGATTTTCTGGGATCGCCGGAGAGATTAGCCATTCGTTACGATCCGTTGATAGACGTGATTTATCAGGACGAGATTCGCATCTCCAACATTGATATGAATTTGTTTAGCGACATATTGAATCGAGCTTACTCCTTGGGCATAAGAAGGGTCATCGTCTCCTATGTGACCCTTTACCAGAAGGTGAGAAAAAGACTGGCACAAAACGGATTCGAAATCACAGAGTATCCCATTGAGGAAATCATTTATTTCATAGAAAACCAAATGATGCCCCGGACAAAAAAACTGGGGATAGAGCTTTCCACATGCGTGCTTCCTGATCTGACCACTAAAGGATGCATTGACGGAACGACCTTAAGTGAGCTTCATCCTCTGAGGGAACCCTGCTCCCTGGCTGAAGATAAAAGCCAACGAGAAACCTGCCATTGTACCAAATCCATCGACATCGGACAGTGGTTTGCCTGCTACCATAACTGCCTTTATTGCTATGGTAATCCGACCCAGATGTTGACCTCAATGTGAGTTCCCCCTATGTTAATCGAGATCATTTTCTTCCTGATGCCCAGCATTGAGCCGTAGTTATCTGCGATTAATCTAATGCTCTGTCATTAAACGAATTACAAAAAATAACCTAATTTTATGCTTATTTTCCCGGCGCAGAGGACTGCGGTTTTCTATCTCCTCCGGTTTTTGCTCTTTTGGGCTTTAATAGTAATCCAAATCATACCAATGAGTTAGTATAGCTTCTGATAATTGAGTGTTCTTCAAGACATTGGCATGAATTTTGAAGTATACTTCAAACGTCATTCCCTTTCTTCACTTCTAACTTCCCTGAGCTTTGTCCGCCTATGCTGAGGGCGGGCGGACAAAGCTTTCTTTTTTGGTTACCGGCTTTCTGTGTTATTAGTTCAATGTCTGATTGTCTATCTTGATTCTTGGAATTATCCTGTGGTTTGTCTACTCGTAGCATCAGATTCTATGACTCCAGGCAGTTAATCGCTCGGCAGACTGATAGTTGAGTAGTTTTTATCTTAAAACTGAGATTAATCCGGTCGATTATAAGAAAGGGGACGATCGATCGATTTTCTCTCTTTTTTTAGATTACAGATGCATTTTGCCTGAACTTTTTTACTGGTCGGGTTAAAACATGGAAGCCGTTAGCAAACAAGACTATGGTATCGCGTTGAAGCAGATGAATGGAGCCATCCGCAGGCTGGAGATGTATCCTCCGGGGCATCCGGCCGTGTTGAAGGCGGTGGAAAAGCCATTCGCTGCCCTGCAGGAGATATTCAAAAGCGCAGATCACCTCATCATCAGCAAGGTCGAAGACAACATCATAATAAACGGGAAGAACGTTGAAGGTACCGATCTTCTAAAGAGACTGACCGAGGAATTTGATAACGAGAACATAAGCAGTTTAACCTTCACCAAAAGTCTTACCAAAGAAGAATTGGGCACTTTTTTGGGTTTCTTTGTGAAACCATTGGGCGAGGACACCCGAACCAAAAGCCTCCCTGAATTTCTGAAAGACAATGGCATACAATCGGTGAAAGTCGACAAACTCAGATATGAGCTGGTAACGGAAGAAGAGGTGGTGGTCAAGGCCGAGATAGCAGAAGGAGCGGATCTGAAAGGTCAAATAACCAAAATACTTAAAGAAGACCCCGGCCTGTTGCGGGAGATATTCTTAAGCAAGACCAGAGGTGGATCAGTCTCCGGCAAAGGATCAGGCGGGGGGTCAGGCGAAGGAACCAGTCAAGGATCAGGATCAGGCGATGGCCTAGGCTCAGACCAACTGAAGCAGGGAATGGAAAAACACATAAAAGCCCTTTCGGATGAAGACCTTCTATCGCTTTTGGCATCTAACTTGGAGAGAAGCTTAAAGGAATATGTGTCACAGAACAAAGATTCCGGTTCAACCCTCAACGAAATGGCAGAGTTGGTAAATAACCTTCTGCAGGACCGGGAGAAGAGCAAGCTTTTACCTCGGGTCAAGAAGATGCTATCAGAAGGGGGGATAGTAAAAAAGGAGCATCTGGATTTTTTGTTTGAGGAGAAATGGTTAAAAAGCCAGGAAGTTTTGGATGAGCTGACGAGGATAATAGATAAGCTCGGTTCGGGTGAGGTGGATTTCGAGAGGTTCATGTTTCTGTGGCACAGGGTCATCAGCTCAAAGGAGACCGAAATCAAATCATATGCCCTGGAGAAGCTGATTCCCAAACTCGACTCGGAGAACGAAGAAACCAGAGGTCTTGCCGTATCCGCTCTGGAAAAGGCATTAATACATTTTATCGAAGAAAAAGCGGAGTCTGAGTTCTCACGTATCAAAAACCTGTTGTACGAGAAGATCAAAGACCGGCTCCTGCCGGCTGAGGTTTTTCGGGACTGTTCCCAGCTTTTAAAGATCATATTTTCCGAGATGATCCAACAGCAGAACTTTAAAGAGGTGAAAAATATTCTGTTTGAATACAACGCCCGCTTGAGCCTAAAGTCAGCTTGTCCCACCGATGTGAAGAAGATCGTCCGGGATTTCATCCGGGAGGTCTCAGACAAGTCGACACTTGCCGTTCTGACATCCCGGATTAAAGAAGGAATTCCCTTTCAAGACATAAAACTGACCGAAGAGATTTTAGAATCTCTGGACAAGGAAAAGACGGCAAAGAAACTGACTGAGATTTTCACCCTGGCTGACAGAACCACCCGGATGAGCTCCTTGAGGGTGCTGAGTCGACTGGGGAAAGGTTCGTTATCTGCCTTCTCCGACCTTCTGACCAATCCCAATACCTTCATAAGAGAGAAAGGAAGCGCCCTTCTGGTAGATGAACAATGGTATAAGGTGCGAAACATCATTTACGTTTTGGGCAACATCTCGGGCGAAGAGAGCATAAGGATTTTGTCACAGCTTGGCCGGGACCCGGACGTGAAAGTAAGGTTAGAGATCATCAACGCTTTGGAGAAGATCGGCGGAGCGGAATCGATGAAGACGCTCTTGGACTTACTTCAGGATGAAAACGAAGAGGTACGAAAAAGGGCAATAATCGCCATTACCACGCTGAACGATAAGAGCTGTCTGGAACCTCTGATGGAGCATTTCCGACACAGCCAGCAGGATAAGAAAATGACTCTCAGCGCTATTGCCAAAATCGGTACGGAGCAGTCAACCACCTTTTTGTTGAAGGTCCTTGAGGATGAGGAGGGAATAGGGCGTCTGGCGCCCAAACAAAAGGACGAGATCAAGGTGGCCGTTCTGAATATTATAGGGAAAATAGGTTCACCTGAGTTAGCCGGTGAGATTGAAAAATTCGTAAAACAAAGGGGTAAGGGTTTAAAAACCCTTTTGGTGAAGGACAAAGTTTTGGAGTCTGCTAATCGCGCACTGAGGATGATAGAAAGAAAAATCGTTTCTCACCCCATCTCGCCCAAGTAGGGACGAGCCGGGACATCTGCCATGGGTTTGGGCAAACTGCCGATTCTTCGATGTTGATTTTATAGTCTGGATTTCTTATCTTCAACTGATATGAAGAAGCTGATTTTTATCATACCAATCTTTCTTTTTCTCTTTAGCTCTTCCTACGGGCAATACTATTTCGGCAAAAATAAAGTTCAGTATACCGATTTCGATTGGCAGGTTTTGACCACCCGGCATTTCGAAATCTATTTTTATACCGGGGAGAAGGAGATAGCAGGAATCGCCGGCAACTGCGCCGAGGAGAGCTACCGGTATTTGGAGAACAAGTTCAATCACCGCATAAATAAAAAGATCCCTTTGATCATATACAGCTCTCCCAACTATTTCGCCCAGACCAACGTCATTCCTTCCCTTCTTCCGGAAAGCGTTGCCGGTTTCACCGAATTTTTAAAGGGCCGGATGGTCGTCCCCTTTGAGGGCTCGTATTCGAATTTCGCCCGGGTGATCCAGCATGAGCTGGTTCACACCTTCGTCATGCATAAGATACCTTACGTGATGAGGTCTCACAGAAAGCTCAACTACACCGGCCTGCCCCTGTGGTTTGAGGAGGGCTTGGCTGAACACTGGTCCAGAGATTGGGACAGCGAGGCAGACATGATGATCAGAGATCTGATCATCTCCGGGAGGTTTATCAGACTGGAAAACATCCATCAGGTGTATGGAACCTACCTGATGTATAAAATCGGAGAGGCGTTTTGCGCCTACCTGGAAAAAGAATACGGGGACGATAAGATAGGACTGCTGCTTGAGAACTACTGGAAGGCAAACAGCTTCCGCGAAGTCTTCCGATTGACCTTCAACCGGGAGTTGCATAATGTGTGGGAAGAGTGGGAATATTCTTTGAAGAAGAAATATTTTCCCCAGATAGAAGCAAAAGACCTGCCTGACAGAATCTCCACCCAGCTCACCTTTAGCGGGATAAACATAAAGCCGGAACCGGTGCTTTTATCCGATGAGCCATGGATAGTGTTCAAATCCAATAAATTGGGCTATTCCTCCATCTGTATGATGCCGCCTGAAGGGGAGAAGGAGAAATTTGTCACCCTGATTAAGGGGGAAAGATCGCCCCAGTTTGAATCGCTGCACCTTCTGAAGAGCAAAATCGAGGTTTCCCGGGATGGTAAGATCGCCTTTGTCTCCAAGAGCCACGAGAACGACGTGTTATACGTTTATGACATAACACAAAGAGAGATAACCGACAAGAAGAGATTTGAAGACTTAATAGAGCTTTCTTCCCCTACCTGGTCGCCTGATGCCCGGAACGTTGCTTTCGCCGGAGTTGCCAAAAGCGGATGTTCTGATCTGTATCTATATGACCGTAACAGCGGAACCTTGACCCGGTTGACCGACGACATATATGAGGAGAAAGATCCCAGCTGGTCTCCGGATGGTAAGAGCATCGCCTTCGTCTCCGATAGAGGTCCCTGGGGGGAGGATGGTTTTCTGAATTTGTTTCTGCTTTCCCTTCCGGGAGACGAGATTCTTCCTCTCACCTGCGGCCCTCAGAACGATCTGGCACCGGATTGGTCCACGGACGGAAAATATCTGGTCTTCTCATCCGACCGGAACGGCTCATACGATCTTTACCTTTTACCATATGAAAAGGGAGGGGACTTTTCCCCAACCAAACGCCTTACCTCACTTTTGACCGGTGGGTT
>CAYOSZ010000064.1:8275-8854 GCA_964406715.1 uncultured Ignavibacteria bacterium
GGGTTTGATCCCAGCTTCTCGCCGGACGGCAAGACCCTTTTCTTTACCGCTTATGAAAAATACGGCTTTCAGATACATAAGATGAGCCTGGATAGTGGAGTGACCACTTATGCTGACATGTCCAAGCCGGTGAACTTGTCCCTCCGTACCTCTAAGCCTGCATGGAGACCGAAAAAGATAGGAGGGGATCAGAAGAGCACCTCGGCTAAGTATAAGAATCGGCTCTCCTTTGACATCGCCCAGTCGGTCGTATCGTATGATGCGGTTTATGGAACGGTGGGAGGATTTCAGGCGGCATTCACCGACATGTTGGGAAACCACCAGTATTTCTTCCTTCTGGGCAACAACGCCCGCTCCACGGACGATTTCATCTCCAGCTTCAATTTCGGAATGACCTACGTTAACCGGACCCATCGCTTCAACTACGGTTATGGACTGTATCATCTCAACGATGAGTATTACGACGAATATTACGGTTTCTACACCGAAAGGCAATACGGAGGACTCGCTTTGGCCAGCTACCCCCTCTCCAAGTTTAAGAGGGTGGATGCCAGTTTCTTTTTGCGCCAGTCCGATCGG
>CAYOSZ010000065.1:0-8799 GCA_964406715.1 uncultured Ignavibacteria bacterium
GAGACATAATTTACATATGTTAGCTAACGCCTGGATCATACCACTGCTTCCTTTGGTTGCCTTTGCCATCATTGTATTCTTCACCAACCGGAACCAGAAGTTAAGTTCGCTGGTTTCCATCGGTGCCATCTGTCTTTCTTTTGTCCTCTCCCTGTTCGTCATAGCCAGCGTGCTGAAAAACCCGGTGGCTTCGGAATTTGAGTTCACCTGGATCGATCTTTTGGGATTCAAGATCAAGATGGGGCTTTTGATCGACCCCTTGACTGCGGTCATGTTATTCGTGGTATGCACGGTTTCCATGCTGGTGCATATCTACTCGGTCGGTTATATGGCTGGTGACCCCAGGTTTTCTCGTTTCTTCTCCTTCCTCTCGCTTTTCAGCTTCTCCATGTTGGGACTGGTGTTGGCCAACAACTTTCTGGAGATATTCGTCTTCTGGGAGCTGGTCGGCTTGACTTCCTATCTTTTGATCGGCTTCTGGTTTGAGAAGAAAATCGCCTCCGATGCAGGCAAGAAAGCGTTCATAACCACCCGCACCGGAGATTTGGGATTTATAATCGGAATTTTGATCCTGACCACCGCTGCCGGAACCTTCAACTTTAGAGAGATTTTCCATTCGGTGGAGGCGGGACATATTCCCTTTGGACTCCTGACTGCAGGGGCAATCTTCCTTTTCGCCGGGGCAGTGGGCAAATCAGCCCAGTTTCCGCTGCATGTATGGCTCCCAGACGCCATGGAGGGCCCTACCCCGGTTTCTGCATTGATTCATGCAGCCACCATGGTGGCTGCCGGAGTTTATCTGGTGGCTCGAACCATGACTATCTATTTGGCGGCGGAGAACGCCGGTGTGGTGGTGGCCATCATCGGATGTTTCACCGCCTTTTTAGCCGCATCCATCGGTTTGGTCCAAAATGACATCAAGAGGGTATTAGCCTATTCCACCATCAGCCAGTTGGGTTACATGATAATGGTACTGGGACTGGGCGGGTTAACCGCAGGCACCTTCCATTTATATACACACGCCTTTTTCAAAGCTCTTCTGTTCCTGGGTGCGGGAAGTGTGATCCATGCCATAAATACCAACGACATCTGGGAGATGGGGGGTCTTTACCGCAAGATGAGGATCACCGCCATAACCTTTATCATAGCCTCGCTCTCCATATCCGGCATCTTTCCCCTGTCGGGATTCTGGAGCAAGGACGAGATACTGGCGACAGCCAGTCATTATCACAACCCCATATTCCTGATTGTGGGGATCCTGGTGGCGGGGATGACCTCCTTCTATATGTTCCGGCTCTGCTTCGTCACCTTCTTTGGCCAACCTCGAGACAAGGAAAAG
Source organism: uncultured Ignavibacteria bacterium (assembly GCA_964406715.1). Lineage (GTDB taxonomy): Bacteria > Zixibacteria > MSB-5A5 > MSB-5A5 > SM1-73 > SM23-73-3. The sequence goes on from CAYOSZ010000065.1 coordinate 1,340, forward strand.
TTCGATCACGCCCATGAATCGCCTAAGGTGATGACCATTCCGCTGATGGCCTTAGCCTTTCTGGCCATCTTCGCCGGATGGGTGGGTATACCCTGGCTCAAGCACGGTTATTCCTCTTTCGTCTATCATCACCATCCCCATCATGCCGAACCCAATTTCATTTTGATGATAGTATCCACACTGGTGGCACTGACCGGCATCTATTTCGCCTATGCCATGTATTACAAGAAATCCATCTCTCCGGAAAAACTGAAAGCCAAGTTCCCTTTCATATATAGGCTGCTTTACAACAAATACTACTTCGATGAGCTTTATCATGCCGTGATCATCAACCCGCTGCTGAAGCTGTGCGATTTTCTCTTCACCAAACTGGACGTGGGGGTGGTGGACTGGCTGGTGAATTCGGCGGGCAATTTCACTGTCCTCCTGTCAGATATAAAGGAATGGTTTGACAGCCATATTATCGACGGTGGGGTGAACGGGCTGGCTCACGTTACCAGAGGTATTGGATCCGGACTGAGAAGGATGCAGACCGGACAATTGCAGAACTATGCCTTCGTCATTTTCTTTGGCCTGGTTCTGATCATTCTTTTTAAACTAAGTTAGATCTGGACTGAAAACCTTTGTATGGAGATTCTTACTGATTGATTTTTGAATTGTCCCAATCCAGCAAATAAAGAGGAGAAAAGCTTTTATGGATTTCCCAATTTTGACTTTGATGATCTTTATCCCGTTTTTGGGGATGATCCTGATTTTGCTCCTGAAAAGAGAGCAGGAGAGTGCCGCCCGCTTTCTGGCTGCTCTGTTTTCCTTCATCCCCCTGGTTTTATCTTTTATCCTGCTGGCCAGATACGTTGGTTCCACCTCCGAAATCCAGTTTGTGGAGAAATACGAATGGATTCCTTCCCTGGGGATAACCTACTATCTGGGAGCAGACGGACTCTCGGTGCCCATGCTCTTCTTGACGGCGCTTTTGGGCTTCGTTTCGGTCATCTATTCCTTTGGGGACATTAAGGAAAGGGTCAAGCAGTATTTTGCCTTTCTCCTTCTTCTGGAGGTGGGGATGATGGGTGTCTTTGCCGCACTGGATTTTTTCCTTTTTTACGTATTCTGGGAGGTCGTTTTGGTCCCCATGTATTTTTTGATCGGGATGTGGGGACATGGAAGGAAGGAATATTCGGCCATCAAGTTTTTCTTGTACACTCTGTTCGGCTCGCTGTTCATGCTGGTGGGAATCCTGGCACTCTATTTCACAGTCGAACCGCACACCCTGAACATGATGGTTTTGATCGAGAAAGCTCCGGGTCTTACTCACGGCTTCCAGCTTTTGGCATTTGTTGCTTTCTTCATAGCATTCGCGGTTAAGGTGCCGATTTTCCCCTTCCATACATGGTTACCGGATGCCCACGTGGATGCACCCACCGCAGTTTCCGTCATCCTGGCGGGGGTTCTGCTGAAGATGGGAACATACGGATTTTTGAGAATCAGCTATCCCATGTTTCCGGAAGGTGCCGTCTATTTTGCCATCCCCATCGCAATTTTAGCTTTGATAAACATCGTCTACGGAGCTTTGGTCTGCATGGCTCAGAAGGACTTAAAGAAAATGATTGCCTACTCCTCGGTGAGTCACATGGGTTACTGCATGTTGGGACTGGCCGCCATAACCGTCACCGGCATATCCGGATGCATATTCCAGATGGTTTCACACGGGTTGATCACCGGGGCACTCTTCATTCTGGTGGGAGTCCTTTATGAACGGGCCCACACCCGGGAGATTGGCGCTTTCGGTGGGTTGTGGACCAAGCTTCCGGTCTATTCGGGCATAATGATCCTGTTCTGCTTAGGATCGTTGGGTCTGCCCGGGCTCTCCGGTTTCGTCAGTGAATTCATGGTATTCGTGGGCGCCTTTCCCGCCTTCAACGTGATCGTCCCCCTGGCCGTCATCGGGGTGGTAATAACCGCGGGCTACTTTTTGCGAATGATTCAGGCGATGTTTTTGGGCACCTTCAACACCAAATGGGAGGGCTTATCAGAGATATCCGGCAGAGAGATATTTACCATAATTCCATTGGCTATCTTGATGATCGGAATCGGGGTGTATCCCTCTCCTTTAGCCAACATGATCAAGGCCACCATAGAGAACTTGGTACATTTGGTAACTGGGTAAAAAAGTTTAGAGTTTAAGGTTGAAAGTTAACGTTAACCGGTAATCTTTATTTCTGATATGAATTATCAACTGTTGCTTCCGCAGATATTCCTTTTTCTATGGGCCATCATCCTTTTTATTGTTGACTTCGCTATTAAGAGGAAAAAGCATAATTTATCGTTCGTGGCTCTTCTGGGCATTGTCATATCCATCATCCTGGTTCTGACGTCTGCAAAGGGCGAGCTTTTCGGAGGAATGTTTCTCTCGGATTCCCTCTCCGCATTCTTCAGCTTGATATTCCTGCTTGCCGGATTCTTAACCATTGCCTCCTCGGTTGAGTTCACCAGAAGACTCTCCTCAAATCAGGGAGAATATTACGGGCTGATTTTGCTCTCCCTGGTGGGGATGATGTTTTTAGCCTGCGCCGGTGAACTTCTAACCTTGTACGTATCCCTGGAACTGGCCACCATCCCTCTTTACGTTCTGGCCTCCTATCGCAAGGATGAGAGCAAATCCAGCGAAGCGGGACTGAAGTATTTGATCCTGGGTGGTGTATCCTCCGCCCTGCTGCTTTACGGCATAAGCCTTATCTATGGCCTTACCGGAACCACCTTCTTAAGCGAAGTGAAAGTCAGTTTAATAGTCAGGTTTCTCTCCGGCGGGGAAATCGGCTCCGCTCTAACTCTGGGCTTTGTGTTCATGATAGCTGGTCTCGGGTTCAAGTTAGCCTTAGTTCCCTTTCACATGTGGGCGCCGGACGTATACCAGGGTGCACCCACCCCCATAACCGCATTTCTCTCCACGGCCTCAAAAGCAGCTGGCATAGTGGCATTCCTGCGGATTTTCTTTCGATCATTTCTGGTCTTTCAGGTGGACTGGGTCCTGCTTCTGGCGGTTCTGGCCGCTCTGGCCATGATAATCGGGAATATCATCGCCCTGCTTCAAACCGACATCAAAAGGATGTTAGCTTACTCCAGCATCGCCCAGATCGGATACATTCTATTGGGAGTGGTTGCTGCCACCTCCATCGGAACCGCTTCTGTGGCTTTCTATACCTTCGTTTATCTGTTCGCCAATATGGGAGCATTTATAGCCGCCATCGCCTTCAGCAACAACACGGGAAGCGACCAGATAAAGGATTATGCCGGTCTTTCCCGAAGGTCACCCGCCTTAGCCGCCATGATGGCTGTGTTTATGCTTTCGCTGGTGGGAATCCCTCCCCTGGCTGGATTTGTGGGTAAGTATTATCTCTTCTCCGCCGCCATCCAACAGGGTTATATCTGGCTGGTGGTGGTAGCCATCTTGACCAGTGTGATCTCTCTGTATTACTATCTGGGCGTGGTCAGGCAGATGTATTTTCAGACCTCAACTGAAGAAAATCCTGTTACCGCCAGCGGTGTACTGAAGACCGCCCTGATCATCTGCGTCATAGGCGTCCTTCTTTTCGGAATCTATCCCAATATCATACTTGACTTCGCCCAGCAGGCGGCGATGGTATTTCGTTATTAGTATCCGCTTCAGAGGGCCATTCACGATTGCTTAAGGCTTGAAGTCGCATTACCACCATGGGGGAAACGAGCAATCATATTTGCCGGAAGGCATAAAAATCGACAAAGAAACAGGGATTGGTAACGTAAGGAATTCAGTTCTTTTTTAAACTGCACCCAAAAACGACTTGCCAAATTTCAAATTGATAATATATTGGGTGGGTTAGAATTTTAAAAAAGGAGAGTGGTGCCTTATGATGAAAATTATGAGGAAGCATTCCAAGATTGTGATATGGATAGTGGTGGTGGTGTTTGGAGGAGGGACGGTGGTACTCATTTGGGGTGCCGGGGGAGTCGATAAGTTCATAGAGGGGCTCTTCGGGCGCGAAAAGAGAGGTGCCATTGCCAGCATCAATGGGGAGAGCATTCACTTCACGGCTTTCCAATACTACTATGATCAGGCATTAAGACAAGCGGAAAATGAACAGGGGGATGTGGATGAACAGACCGCATACCAGATCAGAGATGAGGTGTGGAATAACCTGATAAATGAGATGCTTTTGAACCAGGAGGCTAATAAGAGAGGCATCCAGGTCACCGATGCAGAAATGTATGAGTATATGAGGCGATATCCCCCCAGAGAGCTCCAGGAACATCCCGCCTTCCAAACCCCGGAGGGACAGTTCGATTATCAGAAGTACCTGCAGGCATTATCCGATCCCAGAGTTCCCTGGAATCAAGTGGAGGATATGATCCGTCCCAATCTGCGAATGGCCAAGCTTCAACAGTCCATCCTGAGCCTGGTTCGGGTTACGGATGAAGAAGTAGAAAGGTTTTATCGGGACGAGAACGAGAAAGTGAAGGTGAAATATATGCTGGTGTCGGCACAACAGTTCCAGATGGGGGCTCCTCCCATCGGTGAGGAACAGATCCAGGCTTACTATCAGGACCACAAAGATGAGTTTAAGACCGATCCTGGTGCCAATTTAAGCTATGTATTCTTTGAAAAGAAGCCCAGCCAGGCAGATGAAGAGGAAACCAAAGAGAGGCTGATGGAGATAAAGGAGGAGATTCTTGCGGGAGAGGATTTCGGTGAGCTGGCCCTGGATTATTCGGAGGATAAAGCCTCGGCGAAAGACAGCGGAGATTTGGGCTGGTTTGGAAAGGGGATGATGGTTCCCGCCTTTGAGGAAATCGCCTTTTCCCTTGAACCGGGACAGATTTCCGATCCGGTCCAAACCCGCTACGGCTGGCACCTGATAAAGGTGGACCAGAAAAGAGGCAAAGATGAAAAACAAGAGATCAAAGCCAGACACATACTCTTGAAGGTGTCGCCGTCCGAGGAAACCCTGACTCAGTTGAAAGAGACGGCGGATGAATTCGCAAATCAGGTAAACAAATCCAATTTCTCCCAACTGGCTGAGGAACGAAATTTATCCGTCTCCGAGACCGGATGGTTCGTTCAGGGAAGATATATACCCGGCATAGGAAGAAATCAACAGGTGGATGAATTTGCCTTCACCAACGACGAGGAAGATATCAGCGATCTGCTCGAGACGGCTACGGGATTTTACCTCTTCCAGATAAAAGCCAAAAGGCCGGCTGGTATCTCTCCTCTGGAAGAGGTCAAGCAGAATATAAATCTTAAGCTGGTAAAAATTCAGGCAGATTCCTCAGCTTATGTCAAGGCGGAGAAGATATACGACCAGGTAAAAGAGGGAAAAAGCCTAAAAAAGGCAGCAGAGGAAAGCAAATCCACCTACGCAGAGTCGGATGAATTCTCCAGGGATTCGTCACTTCCGCAGATTGGCAAACTCCCCGAATTCATCGGCACGGCTTTCTCCTTAACTGAGCCAAACCAGATCTCCCCGCCGATCAAAACCAGGCTGGGCACCTTCCTAATCCAGCTTTTATCCAGAACACCAGTGGACGACAGCCTCTTTGCCGCAGCCAAGGATTCGATCAGCTATTTGGTCGTGCAGAGAAAACAGAGTGAGGCATATCAGAACTGGTTTGCCCAGGTTAAAAAAGAAGCTGATATTAAAGATTACAGATCCGAATATTTCCGGGAGTATTAGATTCACATATTTCCTCCAGTGAAGTACCCCATTACCGTGCCCGTCAGTTGCGAAATTGACGGGCACTGTAGTAGCTGCTCGATTCCCAGACGGGAGCATCTGCTCATCGGGCTTCTTTGGGAGGGGAGGATTGAAATTCCCGTTAGAAAGTGAGGCTGTGAAGTTCAAACTTTTACGCTTGGCGGATCCCTGAACCGTTGCAGAGATAAGCAACATTCACCCTGGGGTAGAATAGCAAAAGTAAAGAAAGAATCGTCCTTGTCTTGATTGACTAAATAATCGTTGCGGATTTAGTCATGTAGCTTGAGTTTAATTCCTAATCACTCCTTTCTGTTCTACTCTCCTCATGTTTCCTGTTTACTTCGTCAATGTCCAGAAGGATTGTCCCGTCCCTGTCTTTTTTCACCTGGGTAATGCCCGGATTTTCTTTCTCCAACTGGCTGATGATTTCATTCTGCTGCTTGACCGTGTGGATTAAAACCTTGTTCTCCTTCTGCACGTAATAAAAATCCAGAGCCTGTCTGATGGTCATCCTCAATTCATCGTCGTTCCAAGGCTTAAGCAGAAATCGATACACCTCCCCCTTATCGATGGCTTCCAAGACCGATTTAACGTCCGCCTGTCCGGTCAGCATAATACGCATGGCGTCCGGATTCTTCTCCTTAGCCTGTGTCAGAAATTCCACCCCGTTCATGGAGGGCATCTTCAGATCGGAGATGATCAAATCTATGTCATGTTTATCCAAGATATCCAAACCCTCCTCTCCGCTAATAGCAGTATAGATGTCATAGTTTTCCCTCCGGAAGATACGCTTGAGTGCACTTAAAATGTTCTCCTCATCGTCCACTATAAGAATCTTCGGATTCTCCATGATACCCTCCTTTTAACTTAAATTGGATTTTCCCAATCGGAAAATTTCGAAACGTTCACCTCTACCTTATTTCAGGTTACGACTGGAGTCTGAGTTCAATTATCATCGCTTTTGGTTGTCTGTCTGATAGGAAGAATCACCCGGAAGGTCGATCCTTTGTTCACCTCGCTTTCCACCTCGATCTTTCCCTGGTGCTTTTGAATTATCCCGTACACCACGCTCAGACCCAGGCCGGTTCCCTTTCCCACCTCTTTGGTGGTGAAAAACGGTTCGAATATGCGTTTGAGGTTCTCCTTTGGAATTCCCACCCCGGTATCGCTTATCTCTGCCACCACGTTATTCCCCATCTGATATGTGCTCACAAAGATTTCTCCTTTGTTCTCAATGGCTTGAGCTGCATTTACCAGTAAGTTCATGAAAACTTGATTTAACTGTTGAGGGTAACATGCGATCTCGGGCAGTGAACCATATTTCTTTGTCACCGAAGCCTTGTACTTAAGCTCGTTCCAGGCGATGTTAAGAGTGCTCTCGATTCCCTTGTTGATGTCCGCCATCTCCAGCTCCCCCTTATCCCGGTGGGAAAAGTCCTTCAGGCTTTGGACGATGCTTTTTACCCTCTCGGTTCCCTCCTTCGATTCGGAGATGATTTTGTCGAAGTCCTTCACTATGAAATCCAGATCCATCTGCCTCTTTTGTGCCTCGATCTCCCGAATGAATTCAGCTCTGCAGTGGTTGTCTTTCAGTACTCTATCTATTTTCGAGTACTTCTCTAATAAACTCTTGATGTCATTGACGTACTCCCCCAAAGTCCCCAGGTTGCTGTGAACGAAGCTTATGGGATTGTTCAACTCATGCGCCACCCCGGCGGAGAGCTGTCC
>CAYOSZ010000066.1:0-1501 GCA_964406715.1 uncultured Ignavibacteria bacterium
TCGGGACCGAAGTTGAAACGCAGTCCTTTTTCGAGTTCACCGTACCGGAAATAGTTGAAAAGCGTTGCTCCCGCCGTTAGCACGACTCCTTCATCCAACGCACCGGATTCGACCTCGAAGACGAGGGAGAAACACTCAGCTTCCAGTTCAAACCTGGCGCCTCCATCCGGCGAACAAATTCCGGATATCTCAGCGGAGCAGGTCCGTGGCCATGGTATCAGACTGGCAGGCGGTGCCGGCCAGAGGTCCTCTGCACTATATCCTTTAACCTGATCTTCGCCCGGTGATGTGGGAAGCATTTTGCTGCAGCCAAAAGGGAAAAATAACATTGCTGCGAGGGAAAGTACCACAACAAAGCCTAAGAAGCCCGGCAAGAATCGTTTTTCTTTCATCCTAACATCCTCCTTTCGCTCCGTCCCTCTGACCGAGAATTCAGCAACCTTTCTGACCGGTGATTAAAAAAGTCTCATGGATTACCTAACGTTTTTAGATTCAACCGGTTAATTCTGGGCAAGAGCTTTAAATGTCTGCTTCCACTTTGAACAAGGGTTATATTTTTAGAAAAAAATGTGGGAATTTTCCAACAGATTGTTGAGACACTCCCATATCCGGGTGGCCATTTCATTCGAATTCGTTCTCCGGTTCTATTCCACATGACATAAGATAGATTCTCACCGGTCAACATATGAACACGTCGTTCCGGTCAATGGAGAATCATAGGGACACAACAGGTTTAACTGAAGCTTGAAGAATTGTGCAGAAATGAAAAGGAGCCAGCTTTGAAAGCTGGCTCTCTTTGTTTTATATATTATATGTTCTTGGGTGGGAGACCGGAACACGATATCGCATAACGGGAGAAATGATAGATCTCAAAGTTGACCTGGGTTATGGTGTTCTTAACCTTCACGGTTTGCTGGATCTCCCACACACCGGTAAATGGATTCTGCCAATAAAGGACGAGGAAGTCACCTTTATCTCCTCCCAGGAGCTTGCCCTGGAAAATGATATTCGCGGGTTCTGAGAATACCAGGCCATCCGGGGAAAACTCTAACTCCAGCCTCTTTTGCTCTTTCCCGCTGAAGATGCGGCCCAGAAGAGTGGTCTTGACCGTGATGTATACCGAATCATCCAGAGCTTGCGGCGGGACTCTGAACTGAAGAAGAGTAGCGTCGAGTACCTGGGTCCACACACCGCCCACAGGGCCGATCCACCCTTCGTCTTGCATGGCATCAAGTTCGGTCCACTCAAATGAATCGCTTTCGGCGGGGGCTCTCCAGTCGTCGCCTGCCTGGATCTGATTATTCCCGCTCCCGGGCGCCGTGGGTAACATCTTGCTGCATCCAAAGGAGAAAAGCATCAATACTACGAGGATCCAAACCCCACCGATTCCTTTCAGACTTTGAAGAATTTGTTTTCTTTTCATTCCGTCCCTCCTCCTCTTTTAACACTGGTCTTAGTTCTTAAGTTGTCACATTACTGACTAAGGTTTAAGCAACCTTTC
>CAYOSZ010000066.1:1511-4634 GCA_964406715.1 uncultured Ignavibacteria bacterium
CTGGCCCAGTAGCTTAAAGGCTGAAGATGCTTCCAAGAAATATCAAGGCATGGGCAAGATTTTGGTAGACAATGGATTAACCCCGGGAGAAACCAGAGCCAGGGGCTTTCATTTTGAACAGGGCTCTTTTTTAATTAAAAAGTGCAGGTTCAACCCAATAGACTATTGGACTTCTCCCATATTGAAGCACCTCTTCTTCAAATTTGTCATCCTTCTAAGATCGAGTTTCTGTGCGTTCACCCGCCTTGGTAACTTGTCGGCTAAACATAAAGATGAGTGGATTTTGTGTCGACAAGAATAAAAGGATGAAGGTACGAAAGACCTTGGCTGAACTTGAGTTTTTTTAAACTTTAGATTCTCGTTTTATCATTTATTCATCATTCAAACTTCACTTGATGCCATGAAAAGAATCTTAGTGGTAGATGACGACCCGGCAATTGCGGATGTTATTGAGCAATTTTTTGACAGCCCCGAGTATGACGTGTGCACTTTGTTGGCAGGAGAGAAAGTTCCCGAGACGGTCTCCAGGATTAAGCCGGACTTAATTCTTCTGGACTTGAAGCTTCCCGACATGGACGGAATTGACGTCCTCAAGGAGTTAAAGAGGGTTGGCTCTCAGGCTCCGGTGGTGATCATTACCGGAAACGTCTCTGCCGAAGTTGCCATGGAAGCCATGAAAGAGGGAGCCTATGAGTACCTGCCCAAGCCTTTTCGTTTGGAGGAGTTAAGCCAGTTAGTGGGCAAGCTGTTGCCGAAGGACGTCGATTTGTCTTCTCTTGAAGATGAACATCGCCCTGTCGGCAGCGAGGAACTGGTGGGCAGAAGCCCCCAGATGCTGAAGATCGGGAAAATGATCGGTCAGGCGGCATCATCGGAAGCACCCATCCTTATAACCGGTGAAAGCGGAACCGGCAAGGAACTGGTCGCCCGGATAATCCATCGAAACAGCAGAAGAAAGGATAAACCCTTTCTGATGGTGAACTGCGCTTATCCTTCCCCTGAAATGCTGGAAGGGGAACTGTTCGGACGAACTGAGAAAACGGATGAAAGCAGCGGATATGTGGGCAAGCTTGAGCTAGGTAATGGTGGCACCATCTTTCTGGACGACGTGAGCAATATGAGCTTGTCGATTCAGAACAGGCTGCTTTCAGCTCTCAAGAAAGGGGAGATTGTTACCCCGGGAAACAAAACCATAAAAGTGGACGTCAGGATAATAGCTGTTTCCGCCGGGGATTTGTCCAAGAGCGTGAGCGCGGGCGAATTCATGCAAGAGTTGTTCTACTATCTCAGGGTGATATCCATCCCGCTGTCTCCACTCAGGGAGAGGAAGTCGGACATTCCGCTTTTCGCAGATTATTTTCTAAATAAGTATCGTGAGCAAAGCAAAGAGAGGATCGAGCAGGTGTCCGCGGATGCCATGAAGTTGCTGATGAGCTACTTTTGGCCGGGAAACGTGGGAGAGCTTGAAAACAACATCTACTCGGCGGTGGTGATGTGCAAGGGCGATCAAATTTTGCCGGAACACCTGCCGATATTTCACGAAGGAAAACTGCAGGCTCAGATGGATTTTCAAGAAGGGGGAGATGACTATTTTCAGCTGTTTATGCAGACTTTGGATCCCATCGGAAACAGGCTGTTTGAGGACCTAAAAGGTAAGGTCTACGGCAGACTCATCACCTCCCTGGAGAAGGTTTTGATATCCATGGCTCTCAAACACTGCAACTCCAACCAGGTAAAGGCGGCAGGCCTCTTGGGGATAAGCAGAAATACCTTAAGGGAAAGAATGTTGAAGTTCGGTTTGTGCGAAAGGGAGAAAGCCATAAGTCCGGCATCCTACGTATCCTAAGCGGGCGTCGAGACTCAACCAATACTTACCTTCGACTTTTCTTTTGAAAAAGGAACAAAAGCCGGTTGCGAATTCAAGAAGGTCCGGCGAAGATCTTCTTCATGGATGTATGAAGCGATTTCCTTAAGGGTCTTTTGGGCTTGAGTCAACTGGGTTTGTGCCGGAATCAACCACTTCTCACCTTCGATTTCCCCCAAACTATGGTAGAGCTGACTTAGGTAAAGATGTGCTTGATATTTCAGCTCTTTAAATCCCACCTGGGTGGAAATCTCCAAAGCTTTCTTGATATCAGACTCAGCCTGGTGATCAGGAGATATAGAAGTCCTGGCCATTGCACTCAAGAGATATCCCCTGGTCACATATTCCTGGGTGTTCTCCTGTTGAGCCAGGAGCAAAAGCCTATGGGAATATTTTGATGCCTCCTGGTATTTTCCCACCCTCAGCTGAAGCTCGGTTAAACCGGCCAAGGCTTTCATGATAAACTCGTTCGACTTGATCTCCTCCGCAAGCGCCAGCGCTTGGGTGAAGCACCTTTCGGATTCCTCAAAATTTCCGGACAGAAGATGATATACTCCAAATCGGGAAAGGGTTTCGCTTTCCAATTCATCATCACCTAGTTTCCTGGCGGCCGATAAGGTTTGCTGGTAACATCCTTTGGCTTCATCCAGGTTGCTCATCTTCAACTGGACGTCACCTATGTTTCCGATGCTGTAAGTTAAAGCATGTTGATCGCCGATATCCGAAAAGATACAGATGGAGTCTTGAAATGCCTTCAGGGCATTGGAAAATTCGGCTTGGTTTTTGTAAATGCCGCCCATGTTCCCCAAACAGTAACCCGAATTTCTTTTATCGCCTATCCGGCGGAAGATCTTAAGTGCACTGTTCAGCATCTCCAAAGATCGCAAAAGATCACCTCTATCCTGATATATCAGAGCCAGATTGTTACTGGTCTTGGCCTCTCCCACCTTATCCTCGGCTTGTTTTCTTACATCCAGTGCCTTTTCCAGGTATTGGGCGGCCTGGGTCAAGGAACCCAAACTCCAATAAGATATCCCTATGTTGTTATAGGCACGGGCGATTCCATCCTCGTCTTCAATTCTCTTATAATACTCAAGTGAAGACCGATAACAATCCGATGCCTTCTCAAAAGAGCCCTGTCGACGATACAGATCTCCGAAGTTATTGAAACTCATGGCCAGGCCCAGATCGTTTCTCCGGGAGAGCGAGATTCGGTGGGCTTGCTCAACGTAAGCTTGAGAAGAGGGGTAATCGCCCCG
>CAYOSZ010000066.1:4644-8765 GCA_964406715.1 uncultured Ignavibacteria bacterium
CCCGCAGCCAGAAGAGCTCACCTAAGTAATTCAAGGCTTTGATCTGGTTGGTTTTGTTCCTGGTTGATTTGGACAAATCCAACATCTGCAGAAAATCCTTCTCCCCCTGATCATATTCTCCGATCAGCTTATACACCTGTCCCCGTTGCTCCATCAATTCGGACATCAACCTGGAGGCTTGCCTGATTTGACGTTTTGGCTTCTTCGAGCTCAAGTCCTTTTGATAGATTTCCTCCGCTCTGTTGAAAAAACGGATAGCTTCCTGATTGGAATAACCTCTTTTCCCTTTATTCCCGGCTTTAATCAGATAGACGAAAGCTTTGTTCAGATCATGACTGTTTTCGTAGTGGTGAGCTAAAAGCTCACATTTTTCCTCCAAAGAACCCTTGAACTTTTTCTCGTAATAGTCACCGATTCTCAGGTGCAGATTTTTCTTTTGAGCAAAAGGCAAAAGATTATATGCCACCTCCTGGGTCAATGCATGCTTGAACATGTATTGTAAATTCGGCTCCGTGCCCTGCAGGGGCACCAGATCGAGCTTGTCCAAATACCTCAACCATGATTTAAGCTCATCCTTGGAGAGATGATAGGGGAGCACGGATGCCAAAGTGTCGTATGTGAATGTTCTCCCGATCACAGAGGCGCTCTTGATTACTTTTCTGCCAGCCTCATCCAGCTGGTCGATTCGGGTCATTATCACGTCCTGGATGGTGTCGGGGATTTCCATCCGGTCGGGCTTACAGGTAAGCTGGTATCTTTTCTTGTCCTTATTCCAAATCAAGTGGTTTGAATCACGGAGTGAATGAATCAACTCCTGGAGATAGAGAGGATTTCCCCGGGACTTTTCCCAGATCAGCTTCCCTATTTGCCGGGGAAGCTCAGCGATGTTAAGATGCACGGATGCCAAACTGAACGCATTTTCCCTGCTCAGCTCACCCAGCAAGATATTTTGGGAATTTTCTTTTCCCTCCAGGTCCTTTATTTTCAACTCCGGCCTGTGGACCAGAACCAAAAGAATGGGATAGCCTGAGATTTTCTGCGAAAAATACAGCAAAAGATCCCGGGAGGTCTGGTCCATCCAATGGACGTCTTCGAAAATCAGATAAGAGGGCTTCGACTTTTTGCCGGACAATGTCAAATCCACGATGGTGTCGAATAGTATTTGCCTTTTTGTCTTGCCGTCAAGAGATTTGGTCCATTCGTTTTGGGGTAAGGACAATCCGAAAAGATCGTTGAACAAGGGAGCCCATCTCTCCGAATCGATCTTTTTAAGCACATTGGTGAGTTTCAGTTTTCTTTCTGATAAATCGTCTGTCTCCACCAGGCCGCAGTAATTTTTCAGAATCTCCACCCAGGGGAGCAGGGGAGTGTTGGAACCGGAGAAATGACAATCCACCAGAAGTCCGTTAATTCTCTTTTCCAAGCACAGAGCCACAAGTTTTTGAGTAAGGTGAGATTTGCCTATGCCGGGTTCCCCAACAATTGAAAGTATCTGATCCTGCCCCTTGAGAACCTTTGTTATTATCACACTGATCAGCGTTAATTCCTTCTCCCTTCCGATTAAAGGGATCCTTTCTTTCTGGTCTTTGACATTTTTTGTCTGAACGGTTGATATTCTTATGGCGTTTTCTACCTTAAAAGCGGTCACCGGCTGGCTGATGCCTTTAACCTCGATTTTGATCCTGGAGGCTTTGAATCTGGAGGTAACCGATTTGAAAGTATTCTCTCCCACTAAAATCTGTCCGAAGCTAGCTTGGGACATCAAGCGAGCAGCCAGATTAACGTCCTTTCCCATAACCGTATATTCCTTGCGATGTGTGGCTCCCACCTCTCCGCAGAAGGCGTTGCCGGTATTAATGCCCATTCTCTGTTGTAAGGGATAAGGTGAGCTTGCTCCCCATGATTCCAGTTTCTCTCTTATTTTCAAGGCGCACAGAATAGCCCGCTCCTCGTCATCTTCCTGTGCCGTGGGTGCTCCGAACAAAACCAGAACCTTATCTCCTGCAGAATAAGGGTCAATTCGGGTAATCACCCCTCCGTGGCTGGCGACCACCTCCTGTATCGTCTGGAAACAGTCGTTCAACAACAAGATGCTTTTTCTTCTATGGGCAGCTACGTTTCTCAGTAGCTTATCCGGATAGATTAAATTCAGAAACAGAACTGTCACCCGGCGGTGCTCGCTTTCGATAAGGGATTCGTTCGGGTCCGCCTCGATCTTATTATAGACGCCCCGGGGCAGATACGGAACAAGTGCTCTCAGCAATTCCTCTGGATTCTTTCCTTTGGCGTTTATTCGGAATGGTCGTATGTCAACTTTTGGTTTTCTTTTCAGATCAGCCAGCTTGAAGAATTCTCCCCTTGGTTCCGACACCTCAACTGTGTTTTTAAGTTCTCCATAGCAGTTCTTGGTAAACAGAATCTCTCCCGGACCTGCGGCTTCGTTACACCGTATGGTCAGATTAACCGTCTCCCCCAGAATCGCGAATTCCAGTTTCCTCCTGGGGTCACCTAAACTTAGAGCACAAAAATCCCCGCTGCTAACTCCCACGTGTAAGTCTAAAGGAAAAGTTCCGGAAGAGGTGGAGATGGACCGGAAATTTCTCATCATCCTCTGCATCTTTTGGGATGCAGCCAGGGCTCTCAATCCACCACGTTTTCCTTTGAAAAAGACCAGAAGTGAATCTCCTCCGAACTTGAGCACGTCCCCACCATGGGCGAAGACGACCTTAAGCATCAGGGAGAAAAACCGGTTAAAGATGTGGGTGAGTTCCTCGGCACCTTTTGGTCCCAGCTCGGATAGTCTTTCCGACATCCGGGTGAATCCGGAGGCATCGGCCTGCAACAGGCCACCGGAGAGCGAGATCGTCTTTGAAGGATCGAAGGTCTTCTTGGTCGTAATCTCTTGCAAGAGCAGGTCTGGCAGATAATGGGAAACGGTCTGGAGAATTCTTTTTTCTTTGCCCTGGTGCATTCGACAGACCCTCGGTTTCTTGTCACTAATAGATTATGAGCCTTAGAACGTAGAGTAACGAGATGTGAAGGATTTGGTCCAGGTAATACACCTGTTTCGTCTTGGGGAGAACATGTCCCTTAAGATAGTCTTGGATCCAGTGTACGATAAACAGAAGAACCAAAAGACCAACTACGGTCCATGAGTAGAAGTAATTTTCCTTTGTGGCTAACGAGTAAAGCAGCAGGACGGCTGCTATGACCAGAACGTAAAGAAGCACATGAAAGGTCAAGATATTTTTGGAATTGGTCTTCCCCTGCGCCATGCGGTCAGATTGAAGGGCAAAGTCTCCCACGAAGTGCCCTAAGATGAGGTACATTATCAAGTCCACCTGGGCTCCTATCCTTTTTGATATGCCGGTTGCCGTTTTACGGGAGAACGTTCGCCTTGAGCCGGCTCGGGCTGTTTCGTCGGAATCCTGACAATGAACTTAGTGCCCTTACCCACTTCACTTTGAACCTGGATGCTTCCCCGGTGACTCTCTAATGCTCTCCTGACGGAGAGCAACCCAAATCCGTGTCCTTTTTCTTTGGTGGTGAAGCGTTCCTTGAAGGTTTTGGCCAGTTCCTCTTTCCCCATGCCGATCCCGTTGTCTTTGACTTCTATCTCCACCTGTTTCGCCTGACTTAAATAGCGTATCGTTATCTCAATTATCTTCTTGCGACCTGAAACCGACTTCAGGGCATCGGATGCATTGTTCATGAGGTTGTAAAATAGCTGTTGCAGCTGTCCGAAATCCACCTCCACCAGAGGTAATTTTCGGTCGAAATGACTTTTGAATTCGATTTCATCGTATCTGTTCTGAGGCCGGAGAAAGAACAGCTCCTTTTCGATAAAATTTATGAGATCGAGGGGTTTTTTCATGCTCTGTGGGACGGCGAAATCCATAAGATTGCTAACGAAACCACCGATTTTTTCCAGCTCGCTTTTCATTTTAGGAATTCTTTTTTCCAAGCAGTTCTCAGAATCGCTTTCTATTTCATAGGACAATAAATCGAGATTACCGCGTACTATCTGCAGATAATTATTGAGTTCATGAGCCACCTCTGCCGCCATCTCTCCCCGGGTGGCCATGCGTTCCAATTCGAGTGACTGCATGTTTAAGTTTTTC
>CAYOSZ010000067.1:0-8734 GCA_964406715.1 uncultured Ignavibacteria bacterium
TTCTTTCCGGACACTGCCATCATCCCTGACGATCTTTTTATCATCGGAGGGAATATCAAGCTGGACGGCATTGTGGAGGGGGATTTGATCTCCGCCTGCAATTCTCTGGTTCAAAACGGATTGATTCTGGGAAGTTTGAATTCAGCGTCGCAGGATCTTGACGTTCTGGGAGAAGTCAAGGGGAGCGTAAGAGGATTCGCACAGAACATCACCGTTAACGGAAAATTGGGTCGAAACTTAATCGCCTTCGGCTATTCCCTGGATGTAAAACCCGATGCCGAAATCGAAAAGAACATCACCGTCTACTGCGGGAAGATGTCCCTGGACGGAAAATTGGGGGGGAGTCTGAAAGGCTCTGTGGGCGAATTGATCCTCTCCGGGGTGGTGAACCAGGACATCTCGATCAAGGCAGAAAAAATCACCCTCATGCCCACGGCCAAAATTCTGGGAGATTTCAAATACAAAAGCGAAAAAGAAGCCAAGATCGAACCCGGAGCGCAGGTTTGGGGAGAGACCGTCTGGACCCAAAGAGAGCCTCATAAAGAGAAAAAACCACAAAGCATATTTACCGGAGCGTCGCTGATCTCAGAGATGCTTTTCCTTCTGGCTTTGATGGTTACCGGCATCCTGTTAACCATTATCTGCAGGAAGAATGCATATCTGGCCAAGAAGGCGGTGGGGGATTCGTTCCTGAAGAGCTTGGGCTGGGGCTTTGTTTTCATAATCTGCATACCCATAGCCATTCTCCTTTTGGTGATAACCGTGATCGGCATTCCCATCGCCGTCATTTCCCTGTTCGCCTATGCGGTCTTGATCTACGTGGCCAAAATACCCGTGGCTTCATTTGTGGGAGAGAAGATCATAAAAGCCCTGGGAAAGAAGGGAGAGCCTTCTCTTATCTGGTCCATGCTGCTGGGACTGGTGGTGCTGACCCTTCTTCTGAACGTTCCCTATCTGGAATGGCCCGTCTACTTTGTCGTCCTCTTCACCGGTTTCGGCGCCATCGTAATCTCCCAGCGACATTCCTCTGCCTGAGGGGACCATGTGAAAGAAAACATGTAGGGGCGGAGCTGAAGCTTCGCCCCTTAATTTTAATCAAAAGAGGCCGCCCCGGCCCATCTTATCGCCTCCTCCCCAAATCTATCTCTGATTCTGTCCATCGCCGAATAAATCTTTCTCCTTTTATCCATAAATTCTGCAAAAGGAAGGTACATCTGCTGGGACTTTTCATCTTCTGTAAGATGGGACACGCTCACCCCCAGAAGCCTCACCTCTCTGATGCCGGATTCAATGTCAAGCGCAAGCTTACCGGCTATCTTCAAGATGATGTGTTCGGAGTCGGTGGGAAGGGCAATGGTCTCTGACCGGGTAAAGCTTACAAAGTCTGAGTATCTCACCCTCAGGGTGATGGTTTGTCCCACAAAGCCCTTTGCCCGTAGTCTTCTGGCCACCATGCCACAGAGACCCAGAAGCACGGAGTTAATCTCTTCCGGATCACTGACGTCCTGAGGCAGGGTGCGTCCATGTCCCATCGACTTCTCCGGTATGGTTCGAGAGAACACCGGGGAGTGATCGACCCCGCTGGCAGCAAAATGAAGCCACTCTCCGCTCTTCCCGAACTTCCTCTTCAGAATCTCCACCGGATAGGAAGCCAGCTCTCCCAAAGTATGAATGCCGAGTCCGAAGAGGGCTCTTGTGGTATTAGCCCCTATGCCGCACAGCTTGTTCACCTCCAGGGGGCTTAATATCTCCTTTACTCTATCCCTGGGAATGAGGGTTAAGCCGTCCGGCTTGTTCAGGGAGGAGGCTAACTTGGCCAGAAGCTTATTGGGGGCAATGCCCACCGAGCAGGAGAGCCCCAGCTGCCTTTTGATCTTTTCCTTTAGTCTCTTCGCCAGTTGGACCGGCGGTCCAAACAGCCTCTCACAGCCGGTTATGTCCAGAAAGGCTTCATCTATGGAATAGGGCTCCACCTCCGGGGTGAATTGATGGAAGATTCTCATGACCCGGGAAGATACGTATTCGTATTTATCCCCGTATGTTCCGATAAGGAAGACGGCATGAGGACACAGCCTCCTGGCGGTGAGCAGAGGCATTCCCGCCTTTATCCCGTATTTTCTGGCGGCATAGGATGCGGCGGTAACCACTCCATGTCTCTTTTCCGGATCTCCTCCCACCACCACCGGCTTTCCCCCAAGCCAGGGACGATCCCTTTGCTCCACCGAGGCGAAGAAGGCGTCCATGTCCACGTGCAAGATCACCGGTTCTCTTGCCCTGAATCGTGCGGAATGAGGTGTTCGGTTAAAAGAGGCGGACGTATCGAATTCAGTCCCGGTTATAGCAGATGGATCTAAGCATCTATTAACTTTAATCATGGTCTATACATTTTTGATTCTCTCATGTTCTTGACTTGACCTCCCCCTCACCTTAGTCCTCTCCCCCAAGGGGAGAGGAAAAGTTCCCTTTCTCCCTCCTTGGAGAGGAAGAATCCCTCTCCCCGGAGAGGTGTATAGGTCGAAGATCCCGCCGGAGGCGGAGGTGAGGGAGCGATCTTATATCAAAAAATGCGTATGCATCTTCAATCCTCATGAATATATACACCTCGGATGCTACTCCACCCAAATCTTGTTTAGAAACCATTCGGCGGTTCTCTCCCTATAGGAGATCTGGCAAAACTGGGAATTCTCGTCTATCACCGCAAAATGCCTTATCCTGAATTTCCCTTCGCTGGCCCTCCACCAGCCGGTTACTTTGGTTATCTTTATCACCCTTTTGTTCCATCTGAAGCGCAGCGGTATCATCCTTCCCTTTTGAAATACCGCCATCACCTCAATGGGCTGGTTTATCTCCTGATCCATAGTAAAGGAATCTCTCTCCCTATATCCCTCTCTCCTTAAACCAGACTGTGTCACAATCCGTAAAAACACATAGTTGTCATTCTGAGCGAAGCCCTGCACCGTCTGGTGCGGGGCGCGAAGCGAAGAATCTCGACATATATGCCGAATCCAACGGCGACACCCCACGTGTCATGCTGAGCGTAGCGAAGCATCTGCGTAGCGAAGCATCTGCGTAGCGAAGCATCCGATTTTAGATTCTTCGCCCTTTGGGCCCAGAATGACATTATGACACGCCCTCAAACCAGGAGAGGGGGACCAGGGTAGGGTAGAGGATGCTTAGTTCTCTATCCCGGCGTCACGGACGGGGGCGCCCGTGACGAATCAAGATATTACATTCTTCTCAACAGCCCGATGACCTTTCCGGCGATGCGGAAATCGGCACTTTTCCGGTCCACCACGATCGGCTTGAAGGCCGGATTGGCCGGCTCCAGCTTCACCCTGTTCTTCTGCGGAACGTATTTTTTCACGGTGGCCTCCTCACCGATGACCGCCACCACGATATCCCCTGTCTCTGCGATGGACTGTGCCCTTGCCAGCACATAATCACCGTCGAAGATGCCCGAATCTCTCATGCTTTCTCCCTCCACCTTCAAGGAGAAGACGTCTCCACCGGGAAGAAAGGATCTATCCACGGCGATGGAGCCCTCGATATTCTCCACTGCCAGGGTGGGCAGGCCGGCGGCAATCCTTCCCAGCAGGGGAACGGCCACATAATCTCCCATCCGGCCAAAGTCGAAAAGAACCTTTGCCTTTTGGGCCAGCTCGATTCCCCGCGAGACCAAGGGCTTGCGCCGGATGTATCCCTTTTTGCTCAGGGCGGAGAGAATGGCCCTCACCCCGTTGGTTGAGGCTATCTTGAACTTCTCTCCGATCTCCCGAATGGTGGGAGGAAATCCCTTGTTTTCGATCATCTCGCGGATGAAATCAAGTATCTCCTTCTGCCTGGGAGTCAACTCCTTTCCCATAGGACCTCCTTTTTGTGGTGAACCTTGAACCGCTATTTCGAACTCCTCTCTTACGTTACTCTTTTCCCATTGTAATATACTGCTCATTTGTGCAGTTGTCAAGAAAAAAATAAAGGGAGTTGCATTTTTTTGAGTTGCTTCGGCAACGATATGGTTGATTTATGGAAAGTAAAGAAGCTGTACGAAACACCCTGGCATGTAATAAGATGAAACCAGCCCGCTGTTTCACCGTATTTAAGAATGATAAAAGAGGATAATGGATAAAAGTACAAGACATTAAGCGGAGGTAATGCCGTATGAGAAAAACGGTCTTTGCGCTTTTCATTCCCGCTTTTCTGATGGCTTCAACCATTTCAGCCGAAGCAAGCAAAATCACCAAGTATTTCCATGAGAGCTTCGACGTCAAGAAAGGTTTCATACTCCACCTCAGGCACGGGGACGGGGACGTTACCATTACACCCTGGGATCAGGACGTTCTGGATGTGGAGGTGCGCTATCGAGCCGAATACAAAACCATCGGAATTGGGGGCAAACTCGAATTCGACGTGGAGTTCAAAAAGACCGGTGATGTGATTCATGTGATCAGCCAGGAGAAATGCTCCGGCAGCATAGGTTTTCATTCCCACAGGAAATACGAACATACCTACACCATCCGCGCACCCGAGTATCTGGAGCTCAATTTAGACGGTGAGGACGGAGACGTCGATGTGGAGAACTGGCAGGGCAACATAGACTGCACCTTAGAGGATGGAGACGTCAATTTACGGGACATCTTCTCCGATCTAACAAATGTTAATCTGGAGGACGGAGACCTGCGTATCGACGGCCTGGAAGGTGATCTGCTGGTGGACGGCGAGGATGGAGACGTGGTGCTGAGGGATGCCAAAATCCAGCAGTGCCGTATTCGCCTGGAAGATGGTGATTTGACCATCAAGCGTTCCCAGGGGGAGTTCGAGATCAATGTGGAAGACGGAGACATCACTCTTGACCAGGTGCAAGCGGAGATGCTTGATATCAGAGCCGAAGATGGCGACGTCGAAATCGATCTGCTGAAGACGGAGGGGATCGATCTGGATATAAGAGCAGGTGACGGGAACGTCACGGTCGATCTTGAACCCGGCATATCAACGGCCTTTTCGATCGATACGGATGAAGGGCGGATAAGGACAGACCTCCCGGGTGCGGAGAAATTCAATAATGAACGCCACCGGATATCCGGCGAGATTCATGGCGGAAAAGGGCGAATCCGCATCAGGACTGCCGATGGAAACGTAGTCCTAAGAGAGTCCAGGTGAAGAACACAGGCGACGTTTGATCTTTCCGGACAACGCCTATACTTAAGGCAAACAGGATAACTCCTGGGTTACCGTACAGATAAGTCCGGAAAACCCAAATTGCAAAGCTTCGTCGGGGAGCGGCCTCAGACCTAAAGCTATTTGTCTTCCTCGGAGGTGTCGATCTCCTCACTTATTTTAATAATCTTCTCGTAGGAAAGAGCCAGCCAGCTCTCCACCTGCGCAGCATAACCCCGGGTCAACAACGATACCTTAGCGGCCGTCTCCTCGTCTGGAGCCTCATAGATGTGCATGGAATCCCAGTAACCCATCAGGGCGTAGTGTGCCTTGAACTTCACCTCCGGGCATTTTTTCTTGATTTCGTTCAGCCAGGCGCGGCCGGTCCTGGATCTGTCCGAAAGCTTGGCACCGATCTCGGTCAATTGCGCATCTCGCGACGCCAGTTTGGTCACCAATACAAAGGTCTTCATAGAACACCTCCTTGTGCATTCTGTCACCGGATGTTGTGCTTGGTGAATATAAAAGTATCTCTTCTAACCAGAACGCTGGGGCTGACGACCCCCATCGTCAGCATCCATAAATAATATATGAAATTAAAGTGAAATCAACTAAAAAAGCATTTACCCGCAGATAAAAGGCTAAGTTTGAGTTTGAGTATAATTTGGATTTGAGAATTCAGGGTAATCCTTTTGATGCATAGGTCTTAGGAAATGTTAATGCTTCAGGTATTGAGGATTTTCAGGTTCACCCTCATGCGGGTGGAGCTGAAGCTCCACCCCTACTTTGGTTTCCTTCCTTTAATTATATAGATGTGACCTGAGCCGCAGACAGAGTATTTGCCATCCTTGATTTGTAGCCGAAAAGCCTGCATGTTCCTTTCTTGAATTTCCCTATAACGGTCATACTCAGCCTGAGTTCCGCCTCCGGCCAGAAAATGTTTTCTTTCCCGCTCCATCCAGGTTTTGCGCCTATCTTCGTCCAGCCACTGTTTTTTCACATGCTCCAGCAGGTCCTGCTGGCGGGGTCCTTCGTACGGCGGCTCGACATAACAGACCGCATCATTCTGCCTGATACCGATCTCATCCAAACCCAGCCTCTTCATCATAAACGGAACCTTGTTGCCGATGCCGCTGTCACCCTGACCCAGCTTGAGGCGTCCCTTGTTGCAGACTAAAGCCACTTTCTTGAACAACAGTTGTTCATCTATACTCATTTCCGGAAGCGACCAGTACCAGTTTTCCAACAATACCGATAAGTTATCCGGCTCTGTACACATGACAACTCCACCCGGCTTGGTCACCCGAATCATCTCTGCCAGAGCATCCTGGGGTTTTTCCAGGTGTATTAACAGAATCTGACACATGGCCAAGTCTGCGAAGTTGTCGGGAAAAGGCAGCTTATATGCATCACCTACTTTGAAAGAGATCTCCCCGCCCTTAGCCCACTTTTCGGCTGTCTTCTCGGCGTCTTTCAATAGCTCCGCTGATTCGTCCACACCGAAGTACCTGCCGCCTTTGCCGAAATAGGGCCAATAGGTGTAACCCAGATAACCCAGCCCGCATCCCACGTCCACCGCGGTAATGCCGGGTTTCAGATTAAGCCAGGCAGCTAACTTGTCCAGCGTATCCTCCAGCCACAGGGATCTGCGCTGGTAGATGAGCATTTCCTTCCAGCACTTATCCGACCAGTCAATTTTCTTTCTATCCTCACTCATAACATTTTCCTCCGCGGAACTCCGCCATATCTTGATACGTTAATATCGGGGCTCATCCTCAAGGATTCGCCCCGAAAAATGCTCATACATCAAACTCAAGAAGTGCCAACTGGCCAAGCCCCAGAAAATCAGAGTGTTGGTTCCTTTAGGGTTCTTGTTCGTTCTGGGGTTCCGGAGCATAGAGGGTAAAACCGAGCTGCCTCAATAAAGTTGCCTGGTTGTAAAAATCCCATAACTCGGCAATTTTCCCTTGCTTGACCAGGGCAATAGAGGCTCCCGGAAACTGCACCTTCTTACCCGTGGGGGGCTGATCGCCAATGAGACCTGTGTTTGTGCCCGTAAGTGTCCAGCGCCATACCATCTTGTCTCCTTTTACAATCGTCTCCTGAATGGTCATTTTCAAGTCGGGAAACGAGGTGCGAATGGATTGGAAGTAAGACTTTAAAGATGCGAGACCAACGACGTTCTCGGTCAGACTGTAGTCGTGACGCACACACTCCGGGGTAAAAACCAAGTCAACCAGTGCCAGGTTGCCCTCATTCCAAATCTGCAGAATGCGTTCATTAAAGGCTTTTGCCTCCTGCTCGGTGATCGCATCCTGGGGCTGCTTCTGGCAACTAAAACTCAGGCACAGCAAAAACAGAAGAAAAACCTGGGTAATTCTTACGCCTGAGAACATGGAAAACTTCATTTTTCCTCCTCCTTTATGGGGTTTTAAGTGTACGGACGAATCTTTAGATTCACCCGGATGTGGACGTAGCTGAAACTCTCCCTATAACCTTCGTTCTCTGAGTCGCAAGAATCCCGCTTCTGTTAGGATGGCTGTCAGTATTACTCAGATCCTCTTTCGTTTTCTTCCTCTGGTTACATATATGTCACCCGAGCCACATTGGAAAAACTCGCCGTTCTCAACTTGCCGTCGAATGGTGGACATGATTCTATCGTCTAATTCCTGATAGCGCTCAAAATCTTCGGGATCGCCACCTGCAGCCAGGAATCCATCTTTCAAACGGTCTCTCCATGTCTTGCGCCGCTTTTCGTCTAACCACTGTTTCTTTACATGTTCCAGATGATATTGCTGAAGCGGCCCCTCATAGGGTGGCTCTATGTAATAGGCGCGGTCATTTATCCGAACGCCGATTTCCGTCAGGTCAAGTCTCTTCATCATCCCGGCAACCTTCCGGCCAATGCTCCAGTCCCCGAGTCCCAGTTTGATCCGACCCTTGTTGTAGATCATAGTTATCTTCGCTATCAACAATTGCTCCTCCATCTCCAATTCCGGCAGGGAGGGATATCGTATGGTCAGCATCGTGGAGACATTATCCGGTTCCTTGCACACAATAAGCCCGCCAGGCCTGGCCACCCGGATCATCTCTGCAAGAGCATCCTGAGGTTTTTCCAAGTGTATTAACAGTATCTGGCACATGACCAAATCGGCGAAATCGTCAGGAAAAGGTAGCTTGTAGGCGTCGCCTACCTTGAACGAGGCTTCCCCACCTTTGGCCCACTCCTTTGCTGCCTTCTCCGCGTCTTTCACTAGCTCCGGCGATATGTCCACCCCGAAGTAACGTCCCCCCTTGCCGAAATAGGGCCAATAGGTGTAACCCAAATAACCCAATCCGCACCCCACGTCGACAGCGGTCATTCCGGGCTTCAGACCAAGCCAGGCAGCTAACTTGTCCAGCGTATCGTCAAGCCACAGGAGTCTGCGCTGGTAGATCAGCATCTCCTTCCAGCACTTATCCGACCAGTCTATTTTCTCCTTGTCTTTATTCATAATATCCTCTCTGACCAAATCTAACTGTTTTTCGATGGATTGGCAACACGAAATACAGATGTAGGGGCGAATCTTCCCTTCGCATT
>CAYOSZ010000068.1:0-3861 GCA_964406715.1 uncultured Ignavibacteria bacterium
CTTCTTGTAATTGTTTTGTAGTCATATTATCATTTAATTAATTTCACATCTTCTATTATGTATAAAAATTTTAAATTAAAATAAGTTCTCTTGTTAATAAAAAATAATAATAAAAAGAATAATAAAGAAAATAAAAAAGAATTTCGGTTAAATATTAAAAATTTCTCTAAATTTGTTTTGATCTACAATATTTGCTGCTAAAATATTACTCATTGAGTTAATACCTGTTTCATGCCCTTGTTTGTCAAAACCTGCACAGAAATCACCGCATACATAAACATTCTTAAATTTATGAATAACCATTAGTTCAAATGTTAAAAGAAATACTTTTACATTAGTTACAACTCCAAAAACTCCTATTTTCACTTCTTTATGAGAGCTCCCTGCATTTTTAATAATTGTTTCTATTACTGATTCGAGATCTGTCTCGTCAAAAGAGCTAAGACTATTTGAATTTATTATCATGTTAAAATCATGATGCTCCTGAATCAATTCATTCAAGGGTGATATAAATTTTGCTCCATAAGTACCCTTTAAGCAATGAGGTCCAAAAAGATCCATCTCTCCTTTTTGGGTATCATCAGTTTGGTCATGCCAATCCCTTAAATGAATGCACTGATACTCTACTCCACTATTTTCATTTGAATTTGATTCAGATGCTTTATTCATCAAGTCTCGTATAAATTGATTCAATTTATCTCCTTCCCATAATCTTCTAGTCTCGTCATAATCAATATGAACTCTATGTCTGAAATGTTCTAAGATATGATGATATGATAGAGATCCACCAATCATTTCATTACTAGCATTCTGTTTCAACCATGATATAAATTGGTTAATATTTGCTTCACTTGTATCTCTATTCTGATTTAAAAAATACTCCATCCATTTATTTGAAACTTGTCCGTATCCTAATTTTAAATCATCTTCTGGTGCAGAGCGAATATCTAATTGTTCTATAAAATCATTCTGAACTGAACTAGTTATAATAATATTTAATATTTTATTTTCCAAATTTCTTTCGCCTCCTTTTTCTCAATCTTTCATTTAATTCATCTATATCAATATCTCTTTTCTTTCCACTACGCGATTGCACTATCATCATTATGAAAATTATTACAATAATACTTATTGATGCTAGATTCACCATTATTGAAATCCCTCCGGGCATTTCAAAATCGGGAATTATAGAGGGTAATCCTGTTTCAATAAAACCCCAAAAGCTTAATAAAAATTCTACAATGATTATTTTAGCAAAATATTCATCAATCATTTTACCTAGTTTTGATTTCAAGCCTTTTCCGATTTGGATCTTAGTTTTTGGTGTTAATGGATATATAAAATTATTTTTAAAAGCTTCAATGATTTTGAAATCCTCTTCATCACTTGTAGTTGATTCTGAGGGTTCTAAATTGTCAGTATATTCCACTGTTATTTTTCTTATAAAAATATTAGCAAAATCCTCAACAGAATAACCTTCATCAATTTGAAATGTACAATCTGCGTAATAAATATACTTCGGCTCATCAATTTTTCTAAATTTATCTAAAGAATGTGTTGGGTTTGTTAAAATTTGCAGGAAATTTTTTGAATATGTGAAATCAGAAAACACTAAAGTATCTTTATCTCCTCGATCATCTTCAATATCTATAGTAATATTCTTTATTAAAGGGATAAAACTTGTTTGAACTCTATTTAACACCATTAAGAAACGGATTTGAGCCTGAGTTCGATCTTTTAAAATGATGTAAGGTAACTCTGGTGTTGAAGTTGTTATTTCTACGAAGTTGGAATCTTCAATCCTTTCATCCATTTCTGAGGTTGTAATATATAAGTTGAAACCCCAGGGGATATCCGGTAGTTTGAATATAGAGTTTCTTATACTACACCAATAAGCTTCATAATTTTGCTTTACACCTAAAATAAATTCCTTTTGGGCTTTTAACTTTGGCTCAAATTTCATAAAGGATGGAATGAATAGAGGCCCTAGTTCACGCATATTATAATCTATCTTTTGATCTGTTTTATCTGCTAACTCGATTTTCCTATTTTTTATTAAACGTTTTTTTATGATATTGTACAATTTATTCAGAGAATCTAGGTTTTCTGGACTATATTTAGCAATTTGTTTTAAATTATCTCCATAAATTTTCCGATATAACTCAGCATCATTAGTTTTTAAAAATTTTAACTGTTGGATAAAGTGCCATACACCGCCGAAATTACGTAGAATAACAATTTTGTCATATTTTGAAATAAAGACATATCGGTTATCGGGAGTTATTTTAATATTTCTAATGAAATCTAATCCCCTTATCTGAACTCTCCTTTCAGCAGTTTTTATATTCTCTTCATAATTATTCATGTAATAATGCATATCAATACTCCTTATCCACGTCAATTCATTTAAATCCCAGATTTTAATAGTATTGTCTTTACCTGCAGAAAGTAAATAATTATCATCAGTCTGAACATCGATTGATAAAACCGCTTCTGTATGACCAATAAGATCCTTTTTCTTATGATAATTATTTTGAATATCTTGTTCCCAAATAGTTATTTTTGAGTCATTAGATGAAGATATAATTATCTTACCATTTCTTATTACGCTTATATCTGTAATTGATCCATCATGTTCACCTATTAGAGTTGATTCAGTTCTAGTACTAAGATTCCATAAACTAATTTTTCCATCTTTAGAGCCTGTAATTATAAGCTCATCTTTAAGTTCTCTAATAATCATAAGTTTTGTTATCCATACATCATTTTTGCCAATAATTTCTGGATCTTCTATTACTCTAATCATCCCTAATTCATCGATAGAAAGTGTTAATTTTTTAAGTGTGTTATCATAAGTTTTTTCTTTCCAAGTAGTATGGATATTATTTAAAACATAATACAAATTAAGCAAATTTTTTTGATTTATATTATTTTGAATCTTAATATCAAAAATGGCATTAGGATATTTTTCAAGAGTTCCCATACCTCCAGAGAAGTTAATAGATTTATAATTCTCAAAATCCCATTTTTTTAAATCACGTGTACGTCTAAAACACCAAATATATATATCTCCTATTATGCTTCCAGCACATATAACCCACCATTTAATGTTTCCTAATTCGATTATAGCAGAATCAACACATAAAAGCCAATTTGTAATTTTTGTATATTGGTTATCTTTTTTTTCCGCTTGTAGTATAATTTCAGGTTTAGTTTCTCCTTCTAGAAGCTCATCGATATTCCAAACAACTACATATGGATTTGTGTTTTCTTCACATTCAGAGCAAGATATTAAGAATTTACCATCAGGACTAATTTCAATATCTCTTACTTCAAGTTTATGCTGCAACAATACAGACTCAATTACTTTTTTAGATATTTTCGCTTCACAAGAAGTCTGCTCATCAATAGATTTTTTAGAATTGCTATTTTTTAAAGAATGTGTTTCCATCTTTGTCACCGTTTATTAGATTAATTTCAAATAATTTTCATTTGATTTGTTATTATATGAAAGCAAACATATAAAAATTCTTACGCTTCATTATTAGTACCAATCAATGAATAGAATCAAAATTTCATTGTTTAATACTATTAGGTGATAATTATTGAAGAATTAAAAAAATATAATGGTGTTTTTTTAGTAGCATCAGAAGCAGAATTCCTTGAGGAAATTGAGAAATTAATAGCAGAGAAGATCCCTTGTCGTGAAAATAGGGATGAAAGTAAAGAGCAATATGCACAGCAGATGATGGCATACCAACCTGCTTCAACTCAAATGTCTGCCGAGACTATTCTAAATCAGCAAGCTCAAGCATTTAAAGCTCAAGCAGCAACACAGGAACAATTGGCACAGTTACCATT
>CAYOSZ010000068.1:3871-8710 GCA_964406715.1 uncultured Ignavibacteria bacterium
GGAACAGTTGGAAAATACCTATATAAGTCAATATATGACGCAAATCAACCCAGCAATGAAGGCAAATCTTCAATCACAGCTTAATATGCTCATACCTATGTATGGAGAAAACCATCCATCTGTTCAGCAAATAAAATCCATGCTAGAGATGGACGAGGAGAAAGCGCAACAAAAAGGAAAAGCAATGGCATTGTTTATGCAGGAAAACTTTAAACTTCAAAAGATAAATAAACAAGAAACTCAAAGAATTCAGGATTTAATGTTTACTCAAATAACACTTGAAGAATTGGAAAAGGAAAGTATCAATTATTATGATTCAATGATTACTCCAGAATATCAAGAGCAATTGAAAAAAACTCTTGATGTTGGAATTGAACAATTGGGTGCTGCTGATCCAACTTTAGCAGGTTTGAAACCTTTATTGGGCATGACTGAAGAATCAGCTATCCAAGCCGCTAAACAACATGCTCAAACAGTCCATCAAAATATTCAAAATATTCTCACTCAATATGGAGTTCAAACACAAGCTCCACAAGAGTCGCAAGAAGGCAGAATTGAACAATATAAGCGAGAAATCTCTGAGAAACTAGTCGATGTAAGCCATTTTGGTTTCGCTTGTGACAATAAACACGTAATTGGGCTAAATTTAGTAATGAAAGAATTGGATCTTTTACCTGATACAATAGGAAATTTGACCAAATTGAGATTCATAAATCTTCAATGGAATAAAATTGATTCATTACCCGAAAGTTTTGGTAATCTAATAGAGTTGGAAGAATTAAATTTAAATGGATCTTGGTCAACCAATGACGATAAAGCAGTATATAATGCAATCACGGAACTTCCTCAGTCCTTTTGTAATTTGAAAAAACTTAAAAAATTTACATGCGAAAGTAATGGTTTAAGATCCCTTCCTGCTAATTTTGGAGAGTTAACTTCCCTTAAAAAAGTTAATTTAGGCACAAACCGGATAACTGAAATCCCAGAATCAATAGGAGAATTAACTAATTTAACTAATTTAGATCTTGGAAGTAATAGAATTTCAAATATTCCACCCTCCCTTTGTAAATTAGAAAAATTAGATGATTTGGTTCTTTCATACAATAATATCGGGTCAATTCCTGAATGCATTGACCAGTTAAAATTATTAACCAGACTTTTTTTACGTGGTAATAAAATAACATCGTTACCCGATTCTATCTCAAATTTAGAATCATTGGATGCTTTATGGCTTGCTGATAACGAGTTAAGCGAAATTCCGGAGCATATAACTAAATTGAATTTAAAAGACTTAAGTATAGGTAAGAATCAACTCAAAATTATTCCATATTTTATATATATAATGGAATCTTTAAAGGATCTAGATATTGCTGGTAATCCTTTCTCAGAGGAAGAACAAGCTATTGCAGAAAGAGATACTAATGCTATTTTAGAATATTGTCGTCAGCGAGCAAGTATAGCAGTTATGTTAATTCATAATGAAGTAGATGCAGAGGCTCATCGTATATCAGAATTATCTGAATTTTTAGAAGCTAAAAGTGAAATATTTGCTATTCTTCCTCCAATTGAATCTAACCTTAATGCTACTGATTTAGTTCTTTTTCTTGCCACAGCTGGCTCTATTAATTCTCCGGAGATGATTAAAATCTTAAAAAATGCTAAGAATCAGGGTATTCAAGTAGTGCCTTTAAAGGGTTTGGATGTTAGTTGGGGCGACCTATCCAGTGTCGATCTTAGCCGTGAGTTAGGACATGAATTTACACCAGCTGATTTCGATGGTTTTTGTGAGGATATATATAGTTATATCCAACAATTAAAACGTTCACACAATATCTTTAAAGATAAAACTTCCATTCTTCTAAAAGAAGCGGCTGCTGAAGTAGGTGATCCTACTGGTTTTGGAACTTTTAAAGCTGAACTTGATCGCATTATTCATTTGCCAGAGATGAAAGAATTTTTTGAAAAGAACAAGGAATCTTTAACTGGAATATATAATAGCCTACAATCCGCTAAGGTCGGAGGAGAAGGATTATTTCTTTCTCAACTTTCTGGCTTTTTCATGGGTTTTATGCAACAAAAGAAGGTTATGCAACAATATCTTGGAGGTGGACAACAATGAGCAAAGAATATATGGGTTTTATCCTTCCTACAGAAGAGATAGACGTTCTTAAGGATTTGGAACAAAATGTAGGCTCAAGTTGGAATTCTGATAATTTTCGAGTTGAAGACAACCATGTTACCCGGATTCAAGTAACTCGAGGGACGCTCACAAACTTACCAGAAAATATCGGAAATTGTAAAAAATTGAATACACTCCTCTTTTACGGTAATAAAATTGAAACTATACCAGATTCTATAGGGGATTTAACAAATTTGGAGTGGCTTTCGGCACAACAAAATAATCTTTACGAGCTCCCTTCTAGCTTAGCTAACTGTACCGCTTTGAAACAACTTGATTTGGGTGTAAATGAAATAAAAGAACTGCCAAGCTGGATTTCCAATCTTAAAAATTTAGAAAAATTGGATCTTCGTACTAATAAATTAAGGGAAATACCCGTGGAAATCGAAGCTTGTACAGCATTAACTGACCTTGATTTAAGTGATAATAGACTTACTAAAATTCCAGAAAATATGTATAATCTGAGTTCTTTAAAAACCTTCTCACTCAGACATAATAACATTGAAGAGATACCACCTAATATTGGACAACTTAAATCGCTTACATCTCTTGATCTAGGAGTAACTCGAATTTCTCAATTACCAAACTCTATTGGAGAACTTATGTCGCTTGAGAAGTTGGAGATTAGTTCAATGGGTTTGAGTATTTTACCTGATACAATAGGCAAATTATCAAATCTACAAACCCTTCTTGTGAAAGATAATAAACTTGAAGCCTTACCACAAAGCATTGGCAATTTAAAATCATTGAAAATCTTTCGTTTTGAGAATAATCAAATTAAACAAATTCCAGAATCAATTGGTAATTTACAAAACTTGAATTCTATAGATTTGGGAAACAATCAAATTGAAACTTTGCCTGAATCAATAGGTAATCTAGATAATGTGTTTGGACTAGATTTAAGTGGAAATAATATAGGCAGTTTACCAAATTCTTTTGCTCGTATGAAGGGATTAGAGCGTCTTAGCATTCAAGATTGTAAAATAACTAATTTACCGGAAAACTTTGGTGATCTAGAGAAACTATCTTCTCTTGATATTAGAAATACTCCCTTAACAGCACTTCCTGAATCAATTGGTTCATTGAAAGATATGTTGTATTTGGTCGTATCGAATGGAAAAATGAAAACATTACCTTCAAGTATTGGAAAGTTAGAGAAATTAAAAGAATTACATTTAGAGGGTAATGAAATTGAAAGATTACCAACCGAAATTGGAGATTTAAAAAAATTGGAGAAATTAATTTTAAGTAAGAATCAATTAATAAGTCTACCTCCTGCTATTTGTAATTTAATTTCCTTAACTACTTTAAACGTGGATGAAAATGTTTTAGTTTCATTGCCTGATTGTCTTGATAAGATGGCTTCACTTATGAATATTAGTGCACGTAAAAATAGTTTTACTTCTTTACCAGAATCAATTGGAAGATGCGAAAAATTAGAATCCATAGATTTAAATGAAAACAATCTTGAGAGTTTACCAAAAAGTCTGGGAAATTCTAAGATTAAATATCTATATTTAAATAAGAATAAATTTGATGCACTGCCATATGTTCTTTGGCCGCTTAAGACTCTTGAAACATTTGAGTTTGAAGAAAATCCGTTATCAGATGAAGAAAAACTGATAGTTAAACGTGATTTAGACACCTTACGAGATTATCTCAAACAAAGAGCTAGTATGGCTATTTTTATTTCTCATGCAGTTATTGATTATGAACCTTACCAATTAGCTGCACTAGGTGAATATCTAGAAGCTAAACCTGAAGTTTATGATGTGCTTCTCTGTGAGCAAGATCTATCTGGAAATATTGATGAATTTATGGATAAGAATGTTCCTATTAGTGATGTCGTATTCTTTTTAGGGACTAATAAATCGGTATTCAATTCTGTTGATTGTGCTCATGAATTAGAACTTTCTCGTAAGTATGAGGTACCTGTCTTATCTATGAAAGGAACAGATGTTTCTTGGCCAGATATTGTATCTATCGATCTTAAACAAGATCCTGGAATTGACTATAATCCGCAAGAATTTGAAAGTGTTTGTGAGCAGATTTATGAATATGTTAAACAATTTCATAAAGAACATCCCTTATATAAAATTAAAAAAGTAGAGGAAGCAGAGGAAACTGTTACTATTCCTACAACTATAAATTGGGACACATTTATAGGAACTATAGAAGAAATAGTAGAATCTAATAGATTAAGACAATTTCATGAAAGTAAAAAAAATGAACTTGGAACTCTTATATCACAATTAAA
This sequence comes from uncultured Ignavibacteria bacterium, assembly GCA_964406715.1. GTDB lineage: Bacteria > Zixibacteria > MSB-5A5 > MSB-5A5 > SM1-73 > SM23-73-3. The sequence goes on from CAYOSZ010000068.1 coordinate 8,308, forward strand.
AAGTGGCTCCATAAATGATGCAGATTTCATGATGCAATTTTCTCAATTATATTCCCAGTGGTTAATGATGCACAAAATTTGAAACTAATATAAGTTCCTAATTTTTTTCTTTTTTAATTAAATTCTGAAAGTTTTTTATTTAATTAAAAAAATCTTATCGCAATGTTATTATTTCTACCTTAATTCTTCAAATTTAAAAATAACTCTAAATGAAAGATTATGCCAATTGTAATTCCTAGCCCAATAACAGGAGAAAAGCCTAAAATTGATGATTCCGTTTACATTGCTCCAACAGCAGTCATAATTGGTGATGTCACTATTGAAAAAAATACAAACATCTGGTTCGGGGCAGTAATTCGTGCGGATCGAGGTCCAATTAAGATTGGAAAAAATACGAGTATTC
>CAYOSZ010000069.1:0-8702 GCA_964406715.1 uncultured Ignavibacteria bacterium
GGGCAGATGAATTTGTCTCTCTCTCCTTCAAGCGATATCACCCATATTGACATTTCTATTAAATTGACCTTAACTGGACCGCACCACGCCATCGAGGTTATGCGGTTTTCCTCTAAATTCAATCAGCAACGAAAAAACTCCGACTTTTTCTATGCATTCTATGGCTCACTTCCTAAAAACATATTTTATGCGATTTTTCAACATGACCAAAAGTCTGCTTGATGGTAAACAACCCATACAAGTGGGAGAATTAAGTATTTCACAGGAACAACCCTTATGGCTGTCCTTGTTAGCTAATTATTTGATTGCGCAAGCCTGTCCAGTTTCTCCCGTAGCGGGTTCAATGGCAAAAGACCTATAATCCGATCCACGGCCTCTCCCTTATGGAATAAAATAACGGTGGGAATACTCTGAACCCGATACTGCATGGTGGTTTGAGTATTTTGCTCTACGTTCAACTTGAAAATCTGCACCCGTCCGGCATAATCCGGACCGATCTCGTCTAAAAGTCCTCCCATGACCTGGCAAGGTGGACATCGAGGTGACCAGAAATCCACCACTGCCGGAATTTCAGATTCAAGCACTTCCTCTTGAAAGGATTCATCGGTTATGGGGAGCGGCTTACCCGGTTTCGGCGGCCGGAAGAACAAATTCTTCAGAAATCCCATATCTTAAATCTCCTCGTTTACGGTGGACAATTATAACATGTAAAACCGAATTCCTCTGCATCTTCAAGCATCAAGATATTCATTTCTCATCAGCCCTTTGAGAGATGTACAAATCAAGACACCTTTCCCCTTTGGGTGTAATTTGATAGTAGGTATGATTGCGATGTTTTATCCATTTGTTGTCAACTATTTTTTTACGATACTGGATCATTACTTTTTCGACCCTTTTCAAAAGCTTTAAACTTTTCAGTTTTCTATGGTGCTCAAAAACCTGCCCGGGTTCTATATTCAGGATACCTGCCACCATCAGGGAATAATCTACTCCCATTTCCCGATGGTGTTTCAGAATTCGAAAGTCAAGTTCATCTAGCTGGTAATAATCTTTTTCCGGTCCATCCGCCTTCTTTTCTAATATCTCCTCCCAGGACAAAGAAAAAAGAAGCCCGGACTCGATCTTCTTAAGATTTTTACAGGAGTTCTTATGCACCACGATCACATTATTATAGCTGAAGTATCCGAGGATGGGGGTATTTGGTCGGGGTGAGCAGCATCCTGCCACCTTATATCCTTCCTTAAATTTCAGTCCGTCCTTTACCATCTATACGTTCCACCTTCCTGCCAATAGTAGGATAACCAAAAATTCTTTTATGTCAAGTTCATCTTCTTTCTATAATCTCTGCTTAATGATGACGATTACAATTTTTTTTCAACAAACCAGGTAACAAGACGTATACTTAAATAAATCTTGGGTCTGTTATACGGATTTCTACTATATGCATATAAGGGATCGTAAAAAGCTGGCTAAGCTGAACGCGGAGGGTCCGGATCTCAGTTCTGCTTTGATTCGACTCTCTTCCCTTGTGTTTTCCCGGCCCAGCCCGGAGCGGATCATCTCTGAGGCTTTAAGGGACATCAGAAAGACGCTCAGGGCAAGATCATGCTGGATGTTCATGGTGGAGGATAATAAGATTGCAGTTAAAGGCTGGGGAGGGAAGAAAGGACCCAAACAGGTCAAATCTCAATCGCTGCTCAAACTTTCACCAGAAACTCTGAAGCACGCCTATCCCATAATATGCAACCGTATCGGTGAACTCTACAAAGATAACCGGGTTTTATATGAATTTCTTCGCAAAAGAAACATCCACAAATTCATGGGGGTGCCACTTAAGAAAGATGGCAAGCTGATCGGTGTTTTAAATGTGGCAAGAGATTCGTTCTCTCAAAGTTTTACCGGAGAAGATCTGAAGACTTTAGCTAAACTGGGAAGTGTGATAGTTCTGGCCAAGTTCAAGCAAGCCGAGGTAGAGGCAAGACGATCTTATAAGTTTCTCGAGACCATCATCGACAACATTCCTCATCCTGTTTTCATCAAGGACAGAAACCACCGTTGGGTAGTTTTGAATAAATCCGCCACCCAGCTGATAGGATATCCTAAAGAAGAGATGTTGGGCAAGTCCGATTATGATTTTTTTCCCAAGGACCAAGCCGACTTCTTCTGGAAAAAGGACGAGAAGATGTTCCGTACCGGGAAAATCGTTAACATTCCAGAAGAGCCCATCACTGACAAAGACGGAAATACACACTACCTCTACACTAAGAAAGCTCCGTTGAGAGATTCGGCCGGAAAGATAACTCACCTGGTGGGAATCATCGAGGATATCACTGAACGCAAGCTGGCTGAGCGGCGGCTGAAAATCAACCAGGAACGATACAAATTATCCACAAAGGCTGCAAATATTGGGATTTGGGATTGGGACATAAAGACTAACAAATTTTACATCGATCCAAACATCAAAGAGATATTGGGATATAGAGATGATGAAATCCCTAACGACATAGAAGTGTGGTCGACCTATGTGCATCCGGAAGACCGGGAACCCGTGATGGCGGCTGCCCAGGCGTGCCTTGATGGAAAGACATCTCAGTATGTATTTGAGCACCGCATGATACATAAGAATGGCTCCGTTCATTGGATGTTCACGCGGGGAAATGTAATACGGGATGCCAAGGGGAATGCGGTCCGAATGGTTGGCACCGATACCGACATCACTGAACGCAAGCAGGCGGAGGAGTCGCTGTGGAAGAGCGAGAATAAATATAGAACGCTTCTTGAAAATCTCCCGCAAAAAATATTTTTCAAGGATAATAATTCGATTTATATATCCTGCAATAAAATTTTCGCTCGGGATCTGAATATCAGACCTGGTGAAATTGCTGGAAAGACAGATTTTGATTTTTTCCCTAAGAACTTGGCTGAAAAATATAAAGCAGATGACAAGAGGATTATGGAGTCAGGGAAGATAGAAGATATCGAAGAAGTGTATATCCAGGATGGACAAAAGTTATTTGTGCATACGGTCAAAACACCTCTCAAGGATAAAGATGGCAACATAATTGGCATATTAGGTATTTTCTGGGACGTCACGGAGCGCAAACGGGCGGACGACACGCTGATTCGAAGTGAGAGGATCGCCAGGGAGCGTGCTCGACTCTTGAGCGATCTCCGAAGCTTGGATGAGTTTGACGACATTTTAACAAGGGTGTGTGAAGCAGTCCGTGATTCCGGACTGTTTGAGCGTGCGGTAATGACATTGCATAAGCCAGCAGGGCAAATATTTCATCTGGGTCAGGTGGGGTTACCCATCCAGGTTATCAGGCGCGCCCGGCAAGCACCGGCGTTAGATCAAAAACTTAAAGCCAGAATAATGTCCAAAAGGTTCCGGATCTCCGATTCCTTCTTCGTCCCGGATGAGGCAGGCATAGACATGAGCAAGAGTGGACGCTACATCCCCCAGAAGAAAAAATCCCCCACCGCTGGTGACTGGCAGCCAGGCGATGAGCTGTTTGTGCCGCTGCGAGATTATACCGGCAAGATCATGGGATACCTTTCGGTGGATACCCCCATCCATGGCCTTCGACCCGACGTCAAAACCATTCAGGCTTTAGAGATCTTGGTCGAAGCTGCCGCATCCAGAATCCGAGAGGTCGAAGCTCAGCAAGCACTAAAGCGGGAACGTGACTTCTCCCAATCGATTCTTGAGAGTGCCAACAGCATGATCGTATGTCTGGACGCCGACGCAAAGATCACCAACTTCAACCGCGAATGTGAGCGGGTAACCGGATACGGGCGCGAAGAGGTATTGGGAAAGCGTTGGTCCGATCTGTTCCTCCCGCCGGATAAGCGCCACCACGAATTGAAGTCCTTTTCCAAATGGGTTCGTGCCCACCCTCGCGATCGATATGAAGGCCCCATCGTATGTAAAAACGGTGAGATTCGCATCATCTTATGGTCCAATACAGCTGTTCTGGGGTCCAAAGAGAGAGACGTCATAGCCATAGCCATAGGCCACGATATAACCGAGCGTAAAAAAGCAGAGGAGGCTCTGCGTACCAGTGAAAAAACCTCTCGAGCGCTCCTGAATGCTTCCCATGACATAGCTTGTTTGATAGATCCGGACGGAACCATCGTAGCTTTGAGCGAATCGACAGCCAAAATACTACGGAAGGGCAAAGACGATCTTATCGGTACTTGCGCCTTTGATCTGTTCCCGCCTGAGGTCAGCGCTCGAAGAAAAGCAGCAACCGATAAGGTTGTGCGTTCGGGTAAACCCATCCGGTTTGAGGACGAGCGTAAGGGGATATGGTGGGACAGCAGCATCCATCCGGTTTTCGACGAAAGGGGAAAGGTGATTCGCCTGGCTGTTTTCGCTTATGAGATCACGGACCGTAAACGGGCACAAAAGGCCCTGCAGGAGGGTGAACACCGATATCGCAGTCTGTTTGAGGACTCTCCAATCTCTCTGTGGGAAGAAGATTTCTCCAAGGTGAAAAGGTATATGGATACCCTGCGGGATTCGGGGATTACAGACTTCAGAACACATTTTGAAAGTCACCCGGAGGAAGTTGCCAGATGCGCAGCTATGGTGAAGGTAACCGACGTAAATAGCGCTTCCTTGAAACTGTATAAAGCAAGAAGCAAGGAGGAGCTGAAGTCCGGTTTAGCCAAAATCTTTGCCAAAGAATCATACTACCCGTTCAGAGAAGAGCTCATTTCCATTGCCCAGGGCAAAACCGTCTTCCAAAAAGAAGCTGTCACTCAAACGCTTAAGGGTGACAAGAATTATGTTACGGTAAGATGGACCATACCCAAAGGTCACGAGAAAAAGTTATCGAAGGTCCTCGTCGCCATTACCGACATCACCGAGCGTAAACGGGTCGAAGAAGCTCTGCGGGAATCAGAGAGGAGATACCGCACGTTGGTCGAAACCGCTCAGGAGGGAATCGGCATAGTTGATCCCCGGGAGAACTTCCTATTTGTTAACCAGGCCTTTGCGGATCTTTTGGGATACAAAAGAGATGAGCTTCTGGGTAAAAATCTGAAGGAGATCTCTGATGAAATGCAGCTTAGCATGTTCAGGGGGGAAACCAGAAAGCGAAGAAAACGCAAGACCTCGAAGTACGAAATCACCCTTCTGGACAAAGAAGGAAGACCTAAATACCTATATCTTTCCGCAGCGCCTTTGTGGAACGAAGATGGAAGCTTTCTGGGTACTCTGGGAGTTGTTACCGATCTGACTGAGTTAAAGAAGATCAGAGAATACAATATTCTGCTTACCACAAGCCGGGCACTTTCCAAGACCTTAAACTTCAATCAGGTGCTAAGAATAGGAACGAAAGAAGCGGCCAAAGCCTTGGAAGCGGACCGCTGTGCCGTTGCCTTCATGGATGAGAGTTTCCAGTCTGCCACCGTGAAACATGTATATGCTGAGGATAGCTCCTCTTCTTTGGGCGCTTTGGGTATGACGCTTTCAATCCACCAACTTCATAAAGCTAAAGACTTCTTGAGAAGAAAAGGTTATTATCAGATAGAAAACTGCCGGACCGATCCCGTGGCTAGATCTTTTAGGGGGTATTTCCTTCAAGCAAGATTAAAATCTACGCTGATCATTCCCATGTTCACTGGCAAGAAAAAGCTTCTTGGTCTGTTGAGCATAGGGAGCATGAAACGATATCGAAGTTTTACAAAAGAAGAGATCCGGCTTGCTCAGATCATAGCCAATCAGTTAGCGGTGGCTTTACAAAATTGCCAGCTCATGGAGGACTTGAAAATAGAACACTCACGTATAATCGATCAGTCCGAGCTTTTGAAAGCTCGATACCGAGAACAGAAGATGATGTTCGAGTTGACCCAGGTATTGACCGCTACCCGCAACCTGGATCAGTTACTAAAATCCGCCACCAAGAAAGCAGTAGAGCTCTTAAAGGTGGAGATGAGCTCTGTCATCTTGAACAATCCAGACGGAGAGAGTGCCACCATAAGGGCAATTCATACCAAACCAAGAAGGTCCCATCAAGATCTAATGGGTCATATATATAGTTACAAGGCTTACTCTCAGTTGGTGAAGAAAGCACTGAGCTTAAGTGAGTTTTTTGTGTTCTCTGACACTTCTGCCTTGCCCAGGGGAAACCCTCTTACAGATTTTCTCCTTAGCCAGGGGATAAAATCGGCTGTTGCTGTTCCTTTAAGATGCAGGGGAGAATTATTGGGATTTCTGACGGTATCCACCTTAAAGGACGTTCATCACTACACTCCGGAACAGATCAAGCTGCTGCAAGCCATCTCCAATCCCATAGCGGTAGCCATTGAAAATTACCAGCTTTTGGATGACTTGAAGCAGAAATACGCTCAGATCGAAGAACAGGCTGCAACGCTTAAGAGACAAACCCGGGAAAAGGACATTCTCCTGAGGGTCAGCCGGGCCATCTCCAGAGCCATGACTTTAAATGAAATAAGCCAGGTCGGAAGCCAGGTGGTGGGATCGGCTCTGGGAGCCGAACGATGTGCTGTAACTCTCACCGCTGAGGAGGGCGAACAGCTGGAGATCAAGGGGCTTTTCTCAAAAGAGGGGCTATTAGATTTAAAGTCAATCGGAACCAGATTCTCCTGGGGTGATATCCCCGCAATGAGCAAGGCAATAAAAAAAGGCAAACCCTTCGTCATAAACAATACTGCTGAAATCATCTCTAAGAGTAAGACTAAAGAGTATTTACTCAAGGAGGGGATAAAATCTGTATTGGGTGCCGGCATGTTCTTTGGCAAAAAACTGGTGGGCATTTTGAGCATTACCAGTATCAAGGATTACAAAACCTTCAGCCAAGAAGAGGTTACCTTGATTCAAACCATGGCCAATCAGATAGCGGTTGCCATCGAGAATGCCCGGCTGTTGGAGGTGGTCAAAAAACACACTCAGGACCTAAGAGACCTGTCTGCCCAGTTGATGAAAGTCCAGGAAAATGAACGAAAGCGGATTGCGCAGGAGCTTCACGACGAGGTAGGTCAAATGCTCCAATCCATGAAGATGAATCTGGATCGAATTAAAAGAAGTCTGAACTCGAAGCCCCGTAGACTGGAGGGGATAGAAAACTGGTTGCTTGATACCGAGGAACTTTTGGCTCAGACCATTGAGGACATACGAACTTTAACTTTCGAGCTGAGACCCAGCATGTTGGACGACTTCGGGCTAATCCCTACCTTGCGATGGTACGTTGACAGCTACAGCAAGAGATCAAACATCAAGGTCTCCCTGAAAGCCAAAGACAAGAGATATCGCTTCCTTCCAGAGGTCGAGGTTACCCTCTACCGCATAGTTCAGGAAGCTTTAACCAACGTGGCTAAACATGCGATGGCCACCGAGGCTTTTGTCTTGGTATCCCAGAAGAATGCCACCGTCATTCTATCGGTGAGAGACAACGGCAGGGGATTTGATCCCGCCAAGGTGCTATCCGCCCCCCGGGGCATCGGGCTTCTAAATATCAAGGAGAGAGTTGATATGCTTGGAGGGAGCTTCGAAATCAGCTCCCGTACCAAGAAAGGTACTACGCTAACCATTAACATTCCTTTTTCGGAGGTGAAGTATGAAGAAGGTCAAATTACTGGTGGCTGACGATCATAAGATCTTCCGCCAGGGAATCAAGAAGCTGTTGGAGGAGGAGTCGGATCTGCAGGTGGTGGGCGAAGCTGCAGACGGTCGCGAAGCGGTGAAAAAGGCAACCGAGCTGAAGCCGGATGTAATCCTCATGGATATCGCCATGGCCAACCTTAACGGACTCGAGGCAACCAAGCAGATAAAGAAAGTGTTGCCTTCCGTCAAGGTGATAATGCTGACCATGCACAAGAATGAGGAATATATTCTTCAGTCCTTCCAGGCAGGTGCCTCGGGATTTATCCTGAAGGAAGGGGCGGTGGAGGAGCTGGTCTCGGCCATTCGTTCCATCCATAGTGACAAATCCTTCTTGAGTCCCTCTATCTCCAAGACGTTGATAGACGCTTATCTTCGTAAGATGGAGACCGGAAAGACCGAGACCCCCTTCGATCTGTTAACCGACAGGGAAAGGGAGGTCTTGCAACTGATTGCCGAGGGATACACCAACCGCGAGGTGGCTAAGCAACTCTTCATCAGCGTGAAGACGGTGGAAGCACATCGAGCGCACATCATGCAGAAGCTGAATATTCACGACATCGCCAAGCTGGTGAAATATGCCATCCAGAAAGGTTTGGTAGATTTGAACGTTTGATGGTTCGTCCGCCTTCTGGCACTCTGACAACAATTGGTTTATTTAGCCCGATGATAGTCTTTTACCTCATCAATGAGGGCAATTTAAAATTAGTTAAAGCCAACAGGATAACAAAATAGGGCTTATTCCCAATTGCCAATAAGATGAATGATGCTATATTTATGTTCGAAGTGTTGAATTCATCCCGAGGGTGTGCCCTGTAGCTTTGGGTAGTTCCTAGCCCCCCTCTACCCTTACCAAAGCACACCCTCTTCCTCTATCTGGACCTTTCCCCGCCAAGCTCACGTTTCATCTCTCCGTTCGGATGATTTCTCGCCTGAACCATCCCTGGGCGACTAACCAGGAACTTTTCCCAAATAACGATTGACAATTGGATTCCCGGTTCTATATATTGGGCCGGCACAAGAGTCGTGAAGGAAATTCATCCTTAGGAGGAGGTGAATCTGTATGGCCATGAAG
>CAYOSZ010000070.1:0-8678 GCA_964406715.1 uncultured Ignavibacteria bacterium
AGAGTATGGGCTTTCCCATCTCGGTGGCTCTTCCGATGGCATTGTCCACCGCCTTAAGTCCCGCAATCGGCCTGACGTAAAGCTTCTTACCCCTTTTCCCGTACAGGACGAATCCCAGTATGAATATGAAACATATAATCACACCCAAGAGGACGTTGATCCGTTCTGCATGGAACCATTGTCCTCTGGAGACCACCGGTCCGGCAACTGCTGAAAATAAAACCTCATCCTCATTGGTCCCTTTGAGCAAATAAAGATATTCCACCCCGTCTTTCACTTCGTTGTCGACGAATTCAGTATCCTTTGCCGACACCTTGCCGACCACCTGAAAGCTGTTATCTTCCACTGCTGATCTTAGTATCTCATATTCGACTTGGGAGGTATCATCCGGCAAACCTTCAAAGGTGAGGGTGATGCTTCCGCCTTTATCGTTGGGCGTATCCACCGCTTTTATTTTTGCCGGAAGCCCGGCCGCGGAGATGGTCGAAGTGAAAAGTAGAAAGGTTAAGCAAAAAGTGATGAGTGTAGGTTTCAGCATCTTTATTAAAATAAAGGATCAGAAATTTTTTATAAACTAAGGGATCCCCCTTGCTTGTCAAGTTAAAACTTTCTTCCGGCAGCTTTAGGGCGGATGATAACAGCCATCTAGGATAGCGGGTAGCCGCAGACTTCCTTCGGACTGAGTCCTTCAGGATTAACATGAGTCTGCGCAGGGGATGAGCAAATAATCTCTTTGCAAGGGGGATTTTTCTTGACCAAACGAACCGTGTCTGTTATTTTGTTGTGAATTAAACCTTAAAGGAGGTGTTATATGAAGTTCAAATCTCTTCTTTTATTAGCTGCTTTACTGGTGGGGGTATGCTTGTCTGTGTCCGACTCCTGGGCGGAACCCCGAGTGTTGGAGGTACTACAGGAGGCGGACGGCTGGATCATACAGGATACCTCCCGTATCTTAAGTTACATTGATAGCTGCAATCAGGTCACGGATGATTTCCTGATGAATTCCAAACACTGGCAATCTACCTATGATGATCTCAGCTTCTTGCTGGGTATTGACTTGGCCACCGAGCCGGAGATTGACAACACCGGCAGAATCTATTTTCTCATGAGGATCACCGGGCAGGTTCAGGCGCTTTTCTACATGGACCACCCCATGGAGTTTCCCCATCAGCTCACCCCCAACAACTGGGCGGAACAGAACATCTCCATCGGCTACTATTACGCCCATCCCTCAGGCAAGTACGTGCTGGTGGGGGTCATGCAGTATGGGAATGAGAACTTCGACATCTATAAGTTTGATCGCGATGGGAAATTTCAGCCTTTGCTGGTCGCTCCCGAGATTCAATACCGGAGCATCGTCTTCAAAAACGAAGATGAGTTTTATCTCATCTCCAATGACCGTAAGACTCAAACCCTGATCAAATACACCATCTCCACCGGCAAAACGGACACCGTTTACACCGAGACGGGTTGGTTCGGGCCGGATGATTATCATGACGGCAAGCTGGTTTTAACCCGATGGCTGAGTTTCTCCGAAAGCCAGCTGTTTTTGTATGATGAAGCCACCAAGAAAACCAAGGATATCACCAAGGTGGGTTTGTACTACGGGGGATTGTTTACCTCGGATGGAAAGGTTCTCGCCTACACCGATGCTCTGTCTACCGAGGAGGAGTTTGCCAAGTTTGCCTTAATCGATCTCAAAAAACCCAAAAAGCTAAACCTGGTGTACGATCCCAAGATGGAGGTGGATGCTTTCGTCTGGATTCCAAAACTCCAGATCGTGGTAGGTGCATTAAACAAGGATGGTTACTCCGAGCTATTGGCCTTCGACCTCAAGGGGAAACAGGTGAAGGTTCCCCAGCCTGAGATCGGAGTGATCAGCAACGTCTCCGCCAATGATTACGGAGATATCGCGTTTGACTTCAGCTCTCCCCGGGTACCTCCCACTTTCTTCCATTTCCGTCTGGGATGGGAGAGAATCCAGCAGATGGTTCCCATTTCCACCTTCGGCTTCGATTTTTCCCAAATGGACGTGAAGGTCATTCGCTATCCTTCCAAAGACGGCACCATGATTCCGGCACTGCTTTACGTGCCCAAAGATGCTCAGAAGGACGGAAACAATCCGGCGGTGGTCAGCTATCACGGGGGTCCGCCATCCCAGAGTCGTCCCTATTTTCAGCGTAACATCGCCTTTGCCCTCAGCCGTGGACTGATCATGTTGTTCCCCAATGTTCGGGGTTCTTCGGGATACGGGCCCGCCTGGGAAGAGGCGGATAACTTAGAAGGCCGCTTCTCCGCGCTGGAGGATGACGTTGCCGCCATCGACTATCTGATAAATGAAAAGTGGTCCAACCCGGATAAAATCGCTATCTGGGGTGCTTCCTATGGAGGCTATACGGTTAACTATCTGGCCACCAATTATCCCAACAAGTTTGCCTGTGTGGTCTCCGAGGTGGGGGTGGCGGACGTCGATTATTCAACCACTCACGGGGACGTTACCTTCAGTGCCGGTTGGGAAAAGGAGATGGGACCGGTGGGAAGCGAACTGACCCAGAAGCTCTCCCCCATCTTCTACGCCCAGAACGTCTCCCGGCCCATCCTGGTGACTGCCGGATTTCACGATCCCCGGGTCTTCCCCGGCGATCCCCGCCGCTTCGGCTATGTATTGAAGGAACTGGGCAAGGACGTGTTCTACTTCGAACAAACCAAATCCGGTCACGGGGGAGCCCAGAAGAGCCTTTTGATAGAAGACTTCACCCGCTCCTACGTCTTCGTGCTGGAGCACCTGTTGAAATAGCTGGAAAATAGAATCAGATCATCCTGCACATATCATCAACGATTAAGAAATTATGACGCAGGTTCGAGAGAACTTGCGTCATAATTGTTTGGATTGTGGTCGCTCGATTCACCCAGAAGGGTGAAGGCCGACGCCCCCGTCTGGGCGTCGGCTCAACCAGCTTATTTGAGCCAGATGAATCAGGCAACTACAATCTTTTTCAATAGTTAATTGCAAAGGCTCAATTCACCCGGAGAGGTAGGCGAATGCTCATCCAATTTGATAAATCTGGCGGATATGGAAGTAATCCTGACTTTGAATGAGCCGGGTTGATCGGATAAATTTTTCACTCAGCTAAAAAAGTTCGCAAGTATTTCGGATTTATTGTGTCAAAAATAGAGAAACTGTAGGGTCGTCAAGGTAAGGATTCCGGCTGTAGAAATCCAAATTTAGTATGATTGGAATACATACGAATCTCTCATCATCGTTCTCCCCACGATCACTTGATACGTCCGGGGAAAATGCTTTTCCTAAAATCCTTTTCCCGGAAATCCTCGATTATTCTAACCTTTTTTCTGAGAATCAACTTATATGCTTTACGTGTAAAGTGAGACCACGACTGGCTGGTTTTCGCTACGATCAAAAAGAAAGGAGTCGACCATCGAAATACCTGTAACTTTCCCGTTAATTTGGCCGGGGAGGTCGGGGTGGCCTCGGCCGGAGTTTTTGGTGACATCAATGTGGTAAACATAATAAGGAAAGGAAAGCATCATGAAATCGCTTATTGTTTTCGGCAGCGTGATACTCTGTATTTTCGTGCCGGTGCTGGCCGCAGCCGCGCTCAATCCCCCCGTACATCCTCTGTTCGACGGCGATGCCGTCCACCAGTTTCATCTGACCTTCCACCAGACCAACTGGTATGATTCGCTGACCTACTATTATGAGCATTTTGATGACATCCCTTACATGCCTGCCGAGTTTGACTGGGAGGAGGTCCATCTCGATCTCATCGGCGTACGCTGCAAAGGCTTAAGCAGCTACAGCCACCCCAATCAGAAAAAGCCCTTCAAACTGGATATCGATGAATACGTTGAGGGACAGGAAATCTACGGTCTGGATAAGTTGAATTTGAATAATAACTTCATGGATCCCAGTTTCGTTCGCGATAGAGCTTGTTACGAGCTGTGCCAGGCGGCCGGGATGCCCTTCATCCGGACCAACTTCGTCGCCCTTTACATCAATGGCACCTATTGGGGGCTGTACACTCTGGCAGAGCAATTCGACCAGGAGTTCATCGAGAGCCGGTTCGGATCTGGAGAGGAGGGCAACCTGTGGAAGGGTGACCCGCACGGCACCCTGAGATACCTGGGCACCAACCCGGCGTCTTACTACAACGAGTACGAGTTGAAGACCAACGAGGAGGAGAACGACTGGTCGGCGCTGATAGAATTCGTGGACGGGTTGAACAACACCTCACTTTCGGTTCTCCCCGATACCATGCACGTGCTTTTGGACGTCAACTCCGCCCTGGCCATGCTGGCGGTGAACAACCTCTCGGTGAACCTGGACAGCTACGTCGGTCGCTGCGCCAACTACTACTTTTACCACCGGGACTTGGACAGCCGCTTTGTCTTCGCCAATTGGGACATGAATATGGCCTGGGGAGGGTTCCGTCCGGGCGGCATGACGATTACTCAAATGAAGCAGTTGAGCCCTTATTGGGTGGAAACCAGGCCCGGTGAGGACAGGCCCCTGGCTGAACGGTTGTGGCTAATCGACGCTTACGATGACGTATATCTGGGTCACATGCAGAAGCTGATGACCGGGGCATCTCAACCGGATACGTTGATCGCCCGCATGGAGGAGCTACGAGATCTGATTCGGCCCTATGTTTACGCGGACACCAAGAAAATGTTCACCGATGCCCAGTTCGAGGCTGCGATGACCACGGACATCAGTGGTGGGATGTGGACCATCCCCGGGCTGGAGCCCTTCATTCGCGACCGCGACACCTGGCTGAAGACCCAGATCGGCACCTGGACCCCCATCCAGGGCCTGGTGTTGAACGAGTTGATGGCCAGCAACGATACCACGGTAGCAGACGATCACGGCGACTACGACGACTGGATCGAGGTGGCCAACCTGGGCACGTCGCCAATCAGCCTGGGAGGGCTGTGGCTTACCGACCACATGGAGGGGCAGCCGGACTTTGTCTTTCCCGACACCACTCTGGCTCCGGGCCAGTACATCGTGGTCTGGGCTGACGAGGAACCGGAACAGGGAAACCTCCATGCACCTTTCAAACTTGATGCGGATGGGGAAGACGTCTATCTGGTTGACGGTGCGGTAATCGTGGATCAGGTAACCTTTCCCGACCTGGGGACCGACGTGTCCTGGGGCCGCTGGCCCAACGGCAGCGGAGAGTGGCAGTTCTTGAGCCAGGCTACCCCTGGTGCGGAGAACCAGAATCCGGAGAATCCGGAGGAGGTCGTGCTATTCATAAACGAGTTTCTGGCCCTCAATGAGAGCGTGAACCAGGACGAGGCTAATGAATACGAGGACTGGGTGGAAATCTACAATCCCGGTCCCGATCCGGTGGAGATGGGCGGGCTATTCTTGACCGACGATCTGACCAACACCACCCAGTGGTCCTTTCCCGACACCACCTTGGAGGCGGGAGATTTCCTTCTGGTCTGGTGCGACAACGACGAGGGGGATGGTCCCCTGCACGCCACCTTCAAGCTCAGCGGAGACGGGGAGGAGATCGGTCTGTTTGGTCGTCTGGCCTCAGGGAACGAGGAAATCGACAGCTACACCTTCGGGGCTCAGACCGCAGATACCAGCGAGGGGCGCCAGACCGACGGAGGGGAGCCGTGGGTGTTCTTCCCGGTTCCCACCCCGGGAGCGTCGAACAGCGGAGAAACAAACGTTCCCCCGGTGATATCCGGAACTTCACATGATCCTTCACAGCCCACCCCTTCCGATACCGTAACCGTGACCTCAAATGTCACCGACGAAAGCGGGCTGGTCTCCGTCCTGCTTAAATATGATGCCGGCTCCGGATATCAGGACGTTTCTATGTTCGACGATGGCAATCACGGGGATGGGGCTTCGGGTGACGACGTTTACGGAGGATTCATTCCTCCCCAGGGAGATCAAACCACCGTCGATTATTACGTCCAGGCAGAGGACGATTCGACTGCGGTCACAACCGATCCAAATGACGCACCCACTTCCAGCTATTCCTATACCGTCGGCTACCTGCCGCCTCCGATTTTCATAAACGAGTTCATGGCGGACAACGATAACGTGGTTCAGGACGAGGTAGGCGATTATGATGACTGGCTGGAATTGTACAATGCCGGAGACGAAGGGGTGAATCTGGGGGGGATGTACTTAACCGATGATCTGGCCGATCCCACCCAATGGCAGATCCCGGATACGGTGATAGAGCCCGGAGGATTCTTGGTGTTCTGGGCAGATGACGAGGAAGGAGAAGGTCCCCTGCATACCAACTTCAAACTGGGTGCCGGGGGAGAAGAGCTGGGACTGTTTGACACCGATGGTAACGGCAATGCTTCCATCGACACCTTGACTTTCGGCGAACAAACCACAGATATCTCCTATGGGAGATACCCGGACGGGGAGGATTTCTGGATGTTCTTTTCCTATGCAACTCCGGGCAGCTCAAATGTCGCTGGAATAAATTTCCCTCCGGCGATATCCGGAACTTCACATGATCCTTCACAGCCCACCCCTTCCGATACCGTAACCGTGACCTCAAATGTCACCGACGAAAGCGGGCTGGTCTCCGTCCTGCTTAAATATGATGCCGGCTCCGGATATCAGGACGTTTCTATGTTCGACGACGGTAATCACGGGGACGGGGCTTCGGGTGACGACGTTTACGGAGGATTCATTCCTCCCCAGGGAGACGAAACCACCGTCAACTACTACGTCCAGGCGGAGGACGATTCGTCTGCCGTCACCACCGATCCGGCGGATGCTCCCACCACCACCTACTCCTATACCGTCGGATACCTCCTGCCGCCCATTCTCATAAACGAATTCATGGCGGATAACGACAACACCGTCCAGGATGAGGAGGGGGATTATGACGACTGGCTGGAGCTGTACAATGCCGGAGACGAAGAGGTGAATCTGGGGGGAATGTACTTAACCGACGATCTGGCCGATCCCACCCAGTGGCAGATACCCGATACCACCATTCCGGCAGGTGGATTCCTGCTCTTCTGGGCGGACGATGAGGAAGGAGAAGGTCCCCTGCACACCAACTTCAAACTGGGTGCCGGGGGAGAAGAGCTGGGACTGTTTACCGATGACCTATCCGGCAACCTTCCCCTTGACTCGCTCACCTTCGGCGAACAGACAACCGACACCTCCTTCGGTCGCTGTTCGGACGGTTCCGACGAGTGGGCCTTTTTCCAATGGGACGACGCCACCCCGGGTGAGAGCAACTTCATTCGCGGCGATGCCAACCGGGACTGCATAGTACACGTTGGAGACATCGTTTATCTGGTTAGTTATCTGTACCGGGGCGGGGCTGCTCCCCTTAACATTGAGGCAGGAGATTGTAATTGTGATGATATAGTCGACGTGGGTGACGTGGTCTACCTGGTAAGCTATCTTTACAGAAACGGACCTCCACCCCAATGCTAACAGGCAACCACGGCTAACGTGAACAGGCCAGAGACAAAAGATACTTCCTGTTAATGCACCTCTCCCCCACCACCGGCGGGGGAGAGGTGGTTCATCCTGAGGGGGATAAAAAGGATAAGTTTTTAGTCGTCGATTAAACCTACCAACCTACTTGAAACCAGGTTTCATCCTCCCCCATAAGCGCGATAAACCATCTTTTTCTTGACACCCCCAAGACCCGCTCTTATATTGGCTTCTGATTCAATCCCCCGCAGGTTATCGACTTCCTGCGATTCAAGCATGGGAGTCGAACCTTCGGTTTTAAGCTCGAATCCTTAAGGAGAAGCATAAATGGAACAGGAAAGCGACCTTATCCAAAATAGAAAAGAGAAACTGAAAAAACTGAAAGAGAAAAACATCAATCCCTATCCTTATAATTTCAAGAAGACCCATGCCTCTTCTGAGATAGTAGCAGATTTTGAGAAACTCCAAGCTGAAGGAACCGAAGTCAAGATCGCAGGGAGGATGATCTCCCTTCGCCTGCATGGCAAGAGCCTGTTTGCCCATATTCAGGATGGTGCGGGAAGGATTCAGATATACGTGAAATCAAATGAGGTAGGAAAGGAGAAATTCGAGCTTTTCGACCTGTTTGATATCGGGGATTTCCTGGGAGTAACCGGCAAGGTTTTCAAGACCAAAACCGGCGAGGTTACCGTCAGGGCTGCCGATTTCTGCCTTCTGGCCAAGTCCTTGAGACCCCTTCCTGAGAAATGGCACGGCCTTCAGGATAAAGAGCTGAGATATAGACAGAGGTATGTTGACCTGATCGTAAATGACCAGGTTAAGAAGATATTTCTTTTCCGCACCGAGTTGATCAGAGCCATAAAATATTTTTTGGATGACGAAGGCTTTGTGGAGGTGGAGACTCCCATCCTCCAACCGCTTTACGGAGGAGCTTTCGCCCGACCGTTCCTGACCCACCATAATGCCCTGGACATCGATTTATATCTGCGTATTGCCGATGAGCTCTACTTAAAAAGACTTATCGTGGGCGGATTTGAAAAGGTCTACGAGATCTCCAAGAGCTTCAGAAACGAAGGGATGGACCGGAATCACAATCCAGAGTTCACCATGCTGGAGCTGTATCAGGCTTATGCGGACTACAATGATATCATGCAGCTTTACCAGAGGCTTTTGAACCATGCGGTAATGCATGTCATGGGATCAAACAAATTCGAGTTCG
>CAYOSZ010000071.1:0-8653 GCA_964406715.1 uncultured Ignavibacteria bacterium
CAATATCTCATCCGGCTTGATCTTGGGAATTTCAACGGTCACCAGCTCGGCGCCGGGGCTGGCTTCCTTTTTCATCACTGCGAGCATCTTGTCTGCCATGGCTTCTTTCCTTCCTAAATATCAAAAACAGAGCCTACCGTATACGGCTCTGCCTGGTCTGCTTCAATTCAAGGCGTAGTTCCACCTTGTGTTTGAGCGGTAATTTTCAACCCTGATATTTCTTCAAAATAGATCATCAAACCTGATTGGACTTAAAGAATACTCCACTATACTTGACCGAAAATATCAAACTTTGGGGGTTTTGTCAAGGGAAATGGTGTACACCGCTCGCCCGGGCGAAAGTCAACCTTCGTCCTTTAGACCCGGTCCGAAGGAAAGCTTCGGTTATCCCCTCATCCTGTACTTATGGTAGGTTAGGCATCCAGAGGTTCGGTCGGAGTTGACTACATGCGGGATTGCGGGTAAAATCCCACAGGTTGATCATGTTGGATTCGTCCTCGATCACGATGGACAAATCCCCCATGCCCAAAAGTCTGCTTTTGGTGGCGAAAGTTTGTGAGCAGAAAAGAAGCAGCAGAATGGTGAGAATAATCCACGTAGAAAAGAAGACTCTTAATCGCATTTCAACCCCCACTGTGTTATAATTAGGCTTTACGCGCTATTACGATTCTCTCTATACCCCCCAAATCTCTCTTTATTTCCGTCTTCTCGTACTCTTTTCTATTTCGGATCAAGTCAGCAACCTGATCCGCCTGACCCAATCCCACCTCCATAACCAATATACCGCACTGCTTTAAGAAACCAATCGAATTTTCGATTATCCTCCGGTGAAATAACGTTCCCTCCTCGTCCGTCTTCAGGGCCACGATGGGTTCATAATCTTTGATTTCCCGGGGAAGATTATCAAATTCACCGGGACTCACATAAGGCGGATTCGAAACCACGCAATCTATCATCCCTTCCAGATTCTTATCCCTCAGGGGTTCGAAAAGGTCACCACAAAGAAAATCAATCCGTTCATCCACCCCGTGCCTTTTTGCGTTGTCTTTTGCCACCTGGAGAGCGTCGGGGGAGATGTCGGTGGCAAGGAAAGAGCAACCTTTAAGATTTTTAGCTAAAGTAACGGCAATGGCTCCCGATCCGGTCCCCAAATCGATGATTTTGGGCTGGAGCATATCTTTGAGATGATCGATGATTATCTCCACCAGAGTCTCCGTCTCCGGCCGGGGAATTAAAACGCTCTGATTCACCTTAAGCTCCAGACCGAAGAATTCCGTGCTGCCGATGATATATTGCAGCGGCTTGCCAGCCATTCTCTCCTGAATGTACCGGTTGAATCTATTCATTTGTTCGGGAGTTAAAATTCGGTCTCGATCCAGGTAAAGATCGATCTTCTTCGCATCAAGAACCGCTCCCAGCAAAAGCTCAGCATTGGTACGGGGACGATCGACGCCCGCAGATCGAAACTGCTCTACCGCTCTATTCAGGATCTGAAGACAGGTATCCTTCATGAGGAATAAAGAGGAAAATCCAAGTTACGTTATTACCCGACAAATTCTCTTAACCCTTCAGCTCTCTTCACTTGGCTCTCGAATGCCAGATCTGGCGTGGAACAGCCTCTGCGCGGCGAACCATAAAGCCGGTTCTTCACCCTCGATTTCGCTTCAAAACTCGCGTAATGCTTTGAGAAATGTTGTCTCACAAAGATGGTGGGTAAAACCGAAAGAGCCAAAGAGGCCAGACCAAACAGTTTTAGGAATTTCCGACGATTGAGCATTTTGATTCTCCGGTTAAGTGGTCAACGGATGCAACGGATTGGTCAACGTACAGAACGGATTTAACCGATTATATCCGCTACATCCGCTTAATCCGTTGACCGCTATCTTGACCCTTCCACTCCTTTACTTTCACCGGTGGAAGAATCCTCTTATATTCCAGTTTCCTCGCTCCAAAGTTTATCAATAGACCAATCTCACTTCCTGTGGCTTTCAGGTAGGAGATAAGCTGAGCCTCATTAATTGAATCCAGGTATGAAAGCGCTTTTATTTCAACCACCACCCTGTTATCAACCAGAAAATCAAGAAGCTTCAGCCCTACCATCTCTCCCTTGAATTTTACCTCAACCGATTTTTGAGGTTCAAACTGAACCTTTCGATTTCTGAATTCAATCTCCAAAGCCTTCTGATAAACCTCCTCATTGTAACCCGGACCAATCTCGGAATGGACTTCCATGGCTGCACCGATGATTTCATAAGTCAGATCTTGATGAGGTATCTTGTTTGTCATGTAATTGATTGTGGCTATCAACGAAACTAACGAATTGGTCAACGGATGGAACGGATTAAACTGATTTTATCCGCTGTATCCGTTTAATCCGCTGACCGCTTGGTTTCTGCTTCCATCTGTTCTGCCCTGTCAACGGATGGAACGGATTAAACTGATTTTATCCGCTGTATCCGTTTAATCCGCTGACCGCTTGGTTTCTGCTTCCATCTGTTCTGCCCTGTCAACGTACAGAACGAATTTAACCGATTATATCCGCTACATCCGCTTAATAGATTCGCTTCGCTCACTACAAGTCCGTTGACCCGTCTTGTCTTGGACTATTCTGCCAACGGATGTTAAAGATTAGTCAACCGATGAAACAGATTAAACGGAACCCATCCGCTACATCCGCTTAATCCGTTGACTAATTCATTGACTTATCCTCCTATGAACGTAAAATCTCTTATCTTCATCGCCGGCACGTACATCACCACCCCGAATTGGGGGCAGAGTTTTCTCTCCTTGCTCATCAACTCCACGTTGGAGAAAGCCTCCAGGATGCTCTGCCCGATTCGCATGTTGGAGACAGCGGATTTGATCTTTCCATTCTCGATCAGAAAAGTCCCGTCTCTGGTCGTGCCGGTCACCTGCGTCAACATGGGATTCATGTAATTGATGTACCAGAAATGCGTGATTAAGATTCCCTTCTCGGTTGATGCGATCATATCCTCCAGGCTGGAATCTCCTTCAGACATTACCATGTTTTTGGGATAGGGACCGAAGGTGTTGTTGGGTGGGAGCGCATGACCGGTGGATTCCACTCCTGCCTGATTCGCATAATAGGAATTGTATACCACCCCTCTGGCTATACCGTTTTCGATCAGAACGACCTTTTTTTTGGGAACTCCCTCATAATCAAAGGGCATGGCGTTCATCGCCGGATGGAAGGGGTCTTCAGCTATACTGATCTTCTCGCTGGTTATCTTTTCTCCCATGTTCCTGGCCATGAAGCTTCGCCCCTGAAGGAAAGTCTTTGCCCCAAATCCCAAAAAGCCCAAAAACAACATAAGAGAAGCCACGGCTGCCTCTTCTAAGATTACGGTGTACTTGCCCGGGGGAAGATCGATCGGATTACTGGATAGAACTGCTTTCAGAATTGCCCTGCGGGTTATATCTTCTACGTTGATTTTGCTAACATCCCGGTCGTAACCTTGTGCCCAGCCGGAGACTTCGTCTTTTGCACTAACGGTGAGGGAGAGATGCGCCTCTGTCTCCTCAAAGAATTGCCTCGTTCCCAGGGAATTCACCACGGCTATGACGTTGCTCTCTGTCTTGAAGGAACCCGTGCCCGCTAATTTTTGTGCCTTACATCTTTTTACCACGGTCTGAACAGCTTTGGCTCTGTCAAGAGGAGAACAGTCGGAAGTACTCTGATAGAACCCTTTGACCTCCGGAGCCGGTGAGGAGGAGGGCAAGGAAACGAAATCGGGATCTTTCTGCTGATAGCCGGCGATTTCCGCGGCGTTCTTCACCACCTCCCTGATGGAGTCGTCATCTATGCGGTTGGTTACTGCCACCCCGATTTTTTTGCCCAGAACGGTCCTTGCCATGACCGTGTGATCCGAACGGGAGATGTTTTGGCGAATCACGTTTTCCGCTAACTGGGTGAAAGGGAATTTCTCTCCCAGCAACACCAGCTCCGTCTGATCGGCTTGAGAGGATTGAAGTCCCTTTTGTAGGATCTCGAAAACCTTGTCTTTCTCAATCATCATAGAATCCATATTGTTGAGACTAATTTTAAATTTTGATCTGCAATTTTGATTTTTTCATTTTTAATTTTACATTCCTATGATGCCCCCTCAGCCATTATCCCTCTCCCCTCGGGGAAAGGGAAATTCAACTTCCCACCTTCACATTTTTGAATCTGGCCGGAGACGCACCCTGGCTGGTGGGCATGTTCTGTGCCGGCTCACCCTTGCCGCAGTTGGGAGTGCCCCAGATTTCCCAGTATTTTTCGCTGGCAATGGCATCGCAGGAGTTCCAGAACTCCACGGTGCTTCCGGAGTAGGAGGGACTCCTTATCATCTGGCCTAATTTGCCATTTTTAATCTCCCAGCCGATCTCACAGCCCATCTGAAAGCTTTCCCGGGTGTCGTCGATGGACCAGGTGCGGACGGTCTGCATGTAGATACCGTCATCCACCTCGGAGATCATCTGCTCTAAGGTCTTATCTCCGGGCTCAAGATTGGTGTTGGTCATTCGAACAATGGGAACGTTCGCCCAACTGGATGCCCGCATACAACCGTTGCTGGTTTTGCCCACATCCGGGGCGGTCTCACGGGAGGAAAGATAGCCGGTTAATATTCCTTCTTTTATCAAATAGCTTTTAGAAGCCCTGACCCCCTCGTCATCGTAGCCGAAGGTTCCCAGCCCGAAAGGACAGGTGGAGTCGTTTACCACGTTTACTATCTCCGAACCATACCTTAAGTTATTCAATTTCTCCGGTGTGGCAAAGCTGGTTCCGGAAAAATTTCTCTCCGCCCCAAACACCCGGTCCAGCTCCAGGGCATGCCCGATGGATTCATGGATCTGAAGCGAAGTCTGAGGACCGTCCAGTATTATGGTGGTCTCCTTGGAAGGACACTCCTTAGCGGAAAGCAGTGCTACCGCCTCCCGGGCAATCCTTCCGGCGTTATTCTCAAAATCCAGCTCCCGGATGAGTTCATATCCTTTGGTCTGGTGCTGCCCGCTGGAGTTGGGAAACGACCTTGTCCCCATCTGCCGGTGGCTCTGCATAGCGGCAGCGGAGATTCCGGCACCGCTTTGGGTTATCAACTGCTTGATAACGGATCCCTCAGAGTTGGCAAAGAATTTGTTCCTTCGAATAAAGTTCATGTAAGATTCGGTCTGGTTTATTCCGGAGACCTTCCGCATCAAGCTGTCTAAAAACAGAAGATAGTCAAGCTTCTCTTTCAGGGGGATTGAAAAAGGGTCGGTGACCAGGGGAGTCTCATACGTGTCTATAACCTTTTCCAGAGGGGAGAGAACAATGTCTTTGCCTTTTACCCGAGAGCTGGCACGGGCGATTTCTATCGCCTGCCGGCTTATCTGTTGTATGTTTTCCTGATTTACGTCGGCGCTGGCGGCAAATCCCCAGGCACCGTTGACCATAACCCGGATGCCGAAGCCAAAATCTTTCGACTTCTCGATTAACTCCGCCGTCCCGTTTCTGACGCTTATGTTCTCCTCCCGGATCTCCTCAATTCTTATGTCCGCGTAACTGGCTCCTTTATCTTTGGTTAAAGACAATGCCAGTTCAGCTAATTCCCTATAATCTTCCATACTATATCTCCCTCTCCTTTTACCCTCACAGGCTATGAGGGATGGCGAGTATTATCATGGTGGCGATGAAGGAAAAAATCACCAGACTGGAATATCCGCGATCAGAGACAAGATTTCTGCCTTCACCCTTGCCCCAAACGGTCCCCTTGACCGTAAAGAGGGTAGAAAGCCAGATAAGAAACATTATCTGGGATTTGTTATCGGTCACGTCCCTGCCGAACGGAAACGCCTCCCATAGCACCCCGAAGGCAAAATAATTCATGGCCCATCCAAAGGGAAAAAATCCGATAAACAGAAAAAGAAACATTACAGAACAATATTTGACCGACCTGGCCAGGGTCCCTTTTCCCTTCTTTATATCAACCGCTGTAAACAAGGTCAAGGTGGCGAAGAAGATCGCCGCAAATATCGTCAGCACATGGGGAATGATGACGTATGCCGGGACTTGGCCCTCGAATTTGAGCCGGATGGGATCGACCTGGCCGGAACTTTTCTCTGGGAGCGTAATCTTGACCTCTTCGGAATCCCGCCGGTCTATGGCTTCCAGATAATACCATGCCTTCATGCCCTTGGGATGAATGGGGATGGATGCAATAAAGACGTTCTCCTCGCCTGGCTTGGGGCTCATCTTGATTGATTGGTATTCCCCCTCTTTTCCGATCTTGTAGACCAGCCTTATTTCTGAAGCTCCCACCAACTTGGCTGATATCACAGGAATCTCGTCCCCCACCTGTTTGGGAACGGTTACGTGCTCGATGCTGACCCCCTGCATTTCCACCATCTTGTCGACGGACCGAACTGCCGTGGTCTTCCTGGTGAAGGCTAAGAGAAAAAGAGTAAATAGAAACGCTACTATGATCTTCCAGGCTTTCATTTATTTTCCCAAAAGGGTGAACTAAAAAATCAATTAGTGGAAAAGTCGGTTCAATTTGAATTAAGCAAGTCTATCCGGCGCAGGATTCTTTGAAAAATCATACCTCATATTTGGGAGCTTTCCAATCTCTGCTCCTGTTCCCTCTTTTTAATAGTATCCACAAATTCATCGATCTCACCGGTTAAGATGTCCTCCAGTTTGTACAAAGTCAAGCCAATTCTGTGATCGGTCACCCGCCCCTGGGGGAAGTTGTAAGTTCGGATCTTTTCCGATCTGTCTCCGTGTCCCACCATGGTCTTTCTTTCCCGGGCGATTTTAGCTCTCTGCTCCGATGTGGCTTTGTCCAGAAGTCGCGCCCTCAACACCTTCAAGGCTTTGTTTTTGTTCTTCAACTGGGATTTTTCGTCCTGACAGGTGACCACCGTGTTGGTGGGCAGATGGGTGATCCTCACTGCCGAATCGGTGGTATTGACCGACTGTCCACCCGGACCCGATGACCGGAACACGTCTACCTTTAACTCATCCGGCTTGATATCCACCTCCACCTCCTCCGCCTCGGGCAAAACCGCCACCGATGCAGCCGAGGTGTGGATTCGTCCCGAAGCCTCGGTAGCCGGTACCCTCTGCACCCGATGAACCCCGCTTTCATATTTCAGCTTGCCGTATACCTCATTTCCTTCCACCAGGAAAATGATCTCCTTGAAGCCTCCTATGCCGGTGGGATTGGAGTTCATCACGTCCACTTTCCATCCGTTTTTCTCCGCGAATTTCATATACATCCGATAAAGGTCGGCGGCAAAGAGCGCCGCCTCTTCTCCACCCGTTCCCGCTCTTATCTCCATGATAGTGTTGCGGCTGTCTAAGGGGTCCTTGGGCAAAAGCATGATTTTCAGCTTTTCCTCATATTCTTCCTTCTTGGAATAAAGCTCCTCCAGTTCCGATTTTGCCAGCGCAACCAGCTCCCTGTCCTTCGACTCCTTGCTTATCTTCTCGTCATCCTCGATGGTTTTGAGCAGCTTCCGGTATTCGGCTGAAAGGGAGACCACTTCTATTAAGTCATTATGCTCTTTGGCAATCTTTTTGTACCTGTTCCTGTCCGAGATGACCGCCGGATCGGACAACAACTGAGTCAGCTGGTTATGTTTTTCCTCAACTTTTTCTAAAAGATCAAGCATGAATTCACCTTTTCATTTTAACAACTTTGATAAGAAAACCTCATTATAAAGCGACACCCCGAATTTTAACCTAACCAAAAGGTTTTTCAGCATTTTGCGGGGGAACGGTTAAAGGTGTCTCCCCATCACCAAGGGCGTTCCTTAAAGCCACTAAAGCTACCTCCATCTGATCTTCGTTCGGCTCGTTGGTGGTGATGCTTTGAATCCAAAGACCGGGAGCGCTCAAAAACCTGACCAGCCTGCTTTTCTGTCTCTTTCCGGACGCTCTCAAGAGTTCGTAACCCACCCCTGCCACTATGGGCAAAAGGCAGAAGTGAAGCAGGAATCTCTGGGGCAAACTCGGAGGAATACCTGCGACCAGATAGTAAATGGTGTCGGAGATGGAATAAAACAGAATGGCGAAGACCACCACTATCAGAATAAAGCTGGTCCCGCAGCGTGGGTGCTTGGTGGAGAAGTTCTTGACGTTTTCCACCGTCAGCTCCTGTCCGGCCTCAAATGTGTATATGGACTTATGTTCCGCACCGTGATACTGAAAGATCTTTTTGAACTCACCGATTCTGGATATGATCCATACATATGCCACGAAAAGGGTTACCCGAACACACCCCGCTATCAGATTGAAGGCTAACGCCTCTTTTCTTACTCCCAGGATATTGGAAAACCACAAAGGCAAAAAGAAAAATATCCCGAATCCCAACGCTATGGCGAAAATGACGGTTAAAGCCAGATACACGCTCCTCAAGAAATCCGAGCTTTTCTTCTCCTTCTTAGGATTCGACTTCTCCTCTTCGGATATGGCGACCTCGGCAGAGTAGTTCAGCGTGCCTATGCTTATCACCAGCATCTCCACAAAGGTGACCAGTCCTCGAATCAGGGGTAATCCAAAAAGCTTGTACCTCTGCACGAAGGAGACGAAGTCCTTGTTCTTGACCACGATCTCTCCATCCGGTTTTCTCACGGCGGTGGAGACCCGGTGAGGCGAGCGCATCATCAC
>CAYOSZ010000072.1:0-8653 GCA_964406715.1 uncultured Ignavibacteria bacterium
CCGCGGCGGGCCACCACCGCAGATCAGATGCCTTCCCGGTGATTTCAACTATGACGGATATGTCAATCTATTGGATCCCCCATATTTCATCGACTACATGGCTTACGGTGGACCTCCTCCCGTCTCCATGCGCTCGACAGACGTGAATGCAGACTGCTTCATAAACGCGGTGGATCTGGTATATGAGATCAAATACCTGCTGAGAGGAGGAGCAGCTCCTGAACCTGGCTGCGTTGAGCCCAAGATGGCGCCAAGAGAGGAACAACAACCGGGATTAGCTGAGGTGGGCTTCTCCAGGATGAGCTATAACCAAGTCTCCCGGGTGCACCAGATGCCCATTTATACCAACTTCGACGAACCGGTGGCCGGAGTGGAACTGGTCATCATCTTCGATCCGGATGAGGTAGCATTGCTGCCGCCCACTACTACCTACAGAACAAAGGATATGGGACTGTACTATAATCTACAGAGAGGAGAGCTGAAGGTAGGGCTGGTGGATATAGAGGGACTGAATTATATCCGTTCGGGTCGGGGATCCATCCTTAATCTGAGGTTTGTGCCTGCAGATTTAGCCTCGTTTGATCTTGGCAGCATTCAGATCCAGAAAGTCACCTTCGTAAACATGCAGGCGCAGGAGATGACAGGGAAGGTGGTCAAATAAATTCAACTCGCCTTTTAACATAGCAGATTCGGGTCCTTCTGTTAAGATTTAATTTCCGTGATGGAAGGACCCTTTTTATTTCATTCCACAATCTGGATCAACCCAAAACTCCCTACCTTAAGCTACCGGGATTTCTGTAAAAAAGAACTTGCCTTGCTGTGTAAAAGAATGTATAATTGAACCTAAGGACTTGTGTTGAGGAATATGTCAAAGCCAGGGTGGGATAATTCTCTGTTGTAGGAACATTTCAAGGGCGTTTTCCGCATGAGGTCTGACAATTAACCTGATATCATAGCACAGGAGGTGATGTCATGAAGCAAAACGTTGGATCGGTTGATAGAATCATCCGGTTGATAGTGGGGATAATCATCATAGTGGTTGGGGCCATTCTCAGCAGCTGGTGGGGATTGATTGGCGTTTTGATTTTTCTGACCGGCTTGGTGGGTTGGTGTGGTCTGTACGGAATATTCGGAATTTCCACGTGCAAGATCAAAACCCAACAGCCGGAAGAGCCTCCCAAGAATGAGTGATTGCATAAGAGCTTAAGTCATACATCGATTCAAAAGAATCCTGCGCCTGCAACTCCGTCACCGACTGAATGCCAACTATCCACCGCTACGGGGATTTTGATGGATTCTTCACCAAGAAGCAACATGACCTTGCTGACTTAAGCAACCGGCAAACAGTAAGTAAGACCAATCCTTCCGTTTGACATCATAAAAAAGTCCACCCCTGCCATCTTTGGCAAGGGTGGACCATCTTGTTTAAGCCGGATCCTTCTTCTTGGGATATCGGCTATTCCTCAATGATGATAGCTTCCGAAGGACAAGAGTCGGCCGCTTCCCTGACGGAATCCTGCAGATTCTCAGGAACTTCGTCCATCAGGACTACCGCCTTGTCTCCCTCCATCTCAAAAACCTCCGGGCACATCTGGATGCAAATCTCATCTCCGTTACAAAGGTCGGGATCTACCTTGACCTTCATGATTCTTACCTCCTGTTATTAAACCAGCTATAATGAAATTGACCCTATCAGATAAACCTCAAACCTATACTCCGACTCAACCTTACATGTTTGTAGTTCGTCTTGCCGTTTTCAACAAAGTACCCTGAAATTTTCCCTCTAACTTTTCAATGCCTTCTCGCTCAACGCATCCTTTAATTTCGGATGAACGAAAATGCCGTCTTTGCGAATGAGCAGGTCGTCGAAATAGATCTCTCCTCCACCGTACTCCTTGGTCTGGATTAAGACCAGGTCCCAGTGGATGGCAGATTTGTTTCCGTTGTCCGCCTCATCGTAAGGGTTCCCCGGGGTAAGATGGATGCTGCCGAAAATCTTCTCGTCGAACAGGGTATCCTTCATAGGTTTCTTTATGCCAGGATGTATTCCTAAAGCAAACTCCCCGGTGTACCTTGCTCCTTCATCGGTGTCCAGAAGCTTTTGCATCTTCTCCTGATTGATCGTCGCTGTGGCTTTTACTATCTTCCCTTCCTCGAATTCGAACCTGATCCCGTCGTAAATCACTCCGTCGTGGATGGAGGGGGTGTTGTAACTTATGTGTCCGTTCACCGAGGTTCTGACCGGGGCAGTGAAAACCTCACCATCCGGGATGTTGAGCTTGCCGTCGCATTTCTTGTTGGGAATGCCCTTTATGGAAAACGAAAGGTCGGTGCCCGGGCTAACTATTCTGACCTTATCCGTCCGGCTCATCAGTTCACACAGAGGGTCCATGGCTTTGGACATCTTGGCATAGTCGATGGTACATACGTCGAAGTAGAAATCCTCGAATGCCTCCTGGGAGGTCTCCGCCAGCTGGGCGAAGGAGTTGGTGGGATAACGCAGGACCACCCACTTGGTGTGCTTGACCCTCTGCTCTAAATGCACCGGCTTATAGTAGATGGTCATGTACTGCTCCTTTTTCTCCTCCGGAACGTCGCCCAAATCAAAAGCATTGTCCCCTCCCCGGAACGATACAAATGCATCCGTCATCTTCATCATGGCCAGCTGAAATTCGGTAAAGCTTTTCAGTTGATCTTCGTTGCACTCCAGAAGCCATCTTCTGAGGAGGCTGTCGTCATTGTAATACCAGAACGGGATTGCCCCTTTCCTGGTTACCTGGGTGATCATCTCCTTTGTCATCTGCAGGACCGGGAAACCCCTGGTCTCGATCCACACTCTCTCTCCTTTCTTCAGATCTAAAGAGTAGTCCACCAGATTTTTGGCCAGGGTGATCATTCTTTCGTCTTTCATCTTCATCTCCTTTCATTGAATGCAAATTAACTTTTGTTCCTTTTGGCTGAATCAGTATACAAAATCGAAAAGCCCTAAGCAAGCCCAAAATCCTGCAGTCTCTCAAGCTGGGGGAATTCTCTTATCTCTTTTTAGTAAATTTACTTATTGGACGATTCAGGAAAGCAGTTTGACTATGAAGTACAGCGCTCCGGCTATCAGGGCTGAAGCCGGGATGGTGATTATCCAGGCGATGACGATGTTTTTCACTATTCCCCATCTGACTGCGGAGAGCCCCCGGGAGGAACCCGATCCCATGATGGCGGTGGAGATGACGTGGGTGGTGCTGATTGGGGCTCCGATAAGTGACATGCCAGCTATGACCGCAGCCGCGGAGGTTTCGGCTGAAAATCCATGTACCGGCTGCAGTTTAAATACTTTGCTCCCCATGGTTTTAATCACCTTCCACCCTCCCAAACTTGTGCCCAAAGCCATGGCCGTAGCACATGCAACCATAACCCACAACGGGACCTTGAACGTGGACAGGGCGCCGTAACTGACCAAAGCCATGGCGATGATGCCCATGGCATTTTGCGCATCGTTCATACCGTGAGAAAATGCCATCCACGCCGCAGATAGTATCTGCCAGCGTTTGAAACTACGGTTCACACTGCGGAACGGTGAATTCTTGAAGATCCAAGAGATCATCACTATCAAGAGCAGTCCCCCCAGAAAGCCAAAGATGGGGGAAAGGATCATGGCTATTATGATCTTCTTTATTCCGTGTAGCATAATTATTCTGAAGCCTGAAGCAACAATTCCTGCTCCCAGAAGCCCGCCTATAAGGGAATGGGTAACGCTCACCGGAATTCCAGAGAAGCTGGCCATGCCTGTCCAGGCGCTGGCTCCAATTAGAGCTACCAGCACCAGAGTCAAGCTGACCTGCTGCGGATCGATCACCCCTTTTCCCACGGTGGCAGCAACGGCGGTATGACTTAAAGCCCCAAAGAAGTTGAGAACCCAGGCCATGATTATGGCGGCGCGGGGGGAAAGCGCTCTGGTGGAGATTGTGGTGGCTATGGAGTTGGCGCAATCATTGAAGCCGTTGAAGAAATCATAAACTAAGGCGGCAAGTATTATGGCCAAAAGCAGAATCAAATCACCCAATTGCTCCAATTCCTCCTAAGAAAAGCCCAGGCTGGCTGCCAACATTTAGGCAGAACGCCAGCCAGCGTCGGCCCTCTTGTTATCTAACGTTATTCTCCAGAAAAACAAACCTTGTTCAAAACTTTCGCCGGGGAGACAACAGAAAAACACGGATTGACTAAACCATTCTCCAAAAAGTATGGAGGGGGAAATCCCTTCTCCGCGAAGCAGTAAGTGCAGCATAAACAGAATGAAAGATGACTTCACACCAATGGTTAGCTTGAGGAAAATCAAATCAGGCACTTTTTACCACTATGCTCTCGATCACGTCGGCTATGTTCTCACAATGATCCGCCGCCGTTTCCAGACGGCCATAGATCTCCTTCCACTTTATTGCCACCCGCCAATCCGGCTCCTCGTCCAAAAGCTGCCCTATCATCTGCTGTGAGATCTGGTCTGCCTCGTTTTCCAGGCTGTTAATCTCTATGCAGAAAGGACGAAGGTTGTCAAAGTGTTTTAAATCGGAGATGGCTTTCTCGATCTGTACCACTCCCCGGTAGATGATATTGACCAGACGGATGCATTCCGGGGTAGGCCGGGGAATCTTGAAGTAATATAGCCGGGTGGCGATGCCTTCGATCGCATCCAGAACGTCATCCAACTCGGAAGCCAGGATATGAATGTCTTCCCGGTCTATGGGGGTGATGAAGGTCTTGTCCAATTTATCCATGATGTCGTGAATTATGGCGTCACCCTGATGTTCTATCGCTTTTATGTTCTTGAGCTTCTTCTCAACTTCGGTGTAGTCTTCCACCAGATCTTTCAGAGCCTTCGCCCCTTCGAGGAGATTCTCAGCGGAATTTTTGAGCATGACAAAGAATTTTTCTTCTTTGGGTACGAGCCGGGGAAGTTTTATGGTCATGATTCCTCCCTCCTTCCAATTATTCGGCACAGTATACAAGCCTGAAATGGATTATGCAACTGAAAAGTTACAATTTTTTTCAATGGGTCAACATCCTTCGAGCGTCAATTAAGAATTCCAGAGTCCTGGCTGGAATCTGCTTCCACCTACCTGCTCAGGTCAGTATTCTGAGCACAAAGGAAGCGGGGTCCAGCTACGTACAAGCTACACTTGTGGTACTTGCGTATCATGATTAAACCTTTTATGGTTAATTAACATGTGTCTAATCTATAGAAGAAAAAGGAAATCACATGAAAAAGTTGCTCCTGCCAGCTGCCATTTTAGTCTTGTTGATTTTAGCTTTTCTGATTTTCAGGCCGACCGGTGAAGATTCAGAGGCAAAATATCTCATGGCCAAAGCCGAGAGAGGCGACATATCCATCCTGGTCACCGCCACCGGTACCCTGGAAGCTGTGACCACGGTTCAAGTAGGCAGTCAGGTCTCCGGGACTATATCGGCACTTTACGTCGATTTCAATGACCGGGTGAAGAAAGGTCAGGTCGTGGCTCAGCTGGACCCTACCTTCCTGAAAGCACAGATGGCCCAAACCCAGGCGGATTTGGAAAAAGCCGACGCTTCGGTTAACCTCTCCAGGAAAGAATATGAGCGCGCGCTGTCGCTGTTTGAAAAGAATCTGATCTCCGAATCTGAAAGTGATCTGTCGCTGACCAATTATGAGCTGGCGGTAGCTCAGCAGAAATCAGCCCGGGCAGCTCTGGATCGGGCCAGGACCAATCTGGATTACGCCACCATAATCTCCCCCATCGACGGGGTGGTCATCTCCAGAGACGTGGACGTGGGGCAGACCGTTGCTGCCAGCCTGCAGGCTCCTACTCTATTTACCATCGCCCAGGATTTGGCCGAGATGCAGGTCAATACCAGCATAGACGAGGCGGACATAGGCGCAATAGCAGAAGGGCAAAAGGTTCTTTTCACCGTGGACGCCTATCCGGAATCAACCTTCGAGGGAACCGTGAGTCAGATAAGATTGTCTCCCGAGATCGTGCAGAACGTGGTCACCTATAACGTGATCATCCAGGTCTCTAATCCGAAATTGCTTCTCAAACCGGGTATGACCGCCAACGTGACCATACTGGTGGATTACCGCGAAGACGTTTTAAAGGTCCCTGCAGGTGCCCTTCGCTTCCGTCCACCCGAGGAGGGCGGGGAATCCTCGCCGGAGAAGCAACCGACAGGAATGCATGCTCCCAACTCACAATCAACTGCAGTAGCTTCCTCCTCTTCCGCTCCCCCGGGTCAAATCAATGGAAAGAAATCCAATATCTGGGTTCTCGATCAACAGCAAAAACCGCATCCCATCCCGGTTCAAACCGGAATATCGGATGGGTCTTCCATGGAGATTGTATCGGGAGATCTCAAAGAAGGCGACCTGGTGATAGTCGGATTCGGAAACTCAATGACGTCCCCCAACAACCAGCAGGTAAATCCCTTTGCACCTCAATTCGGCAGACGCAGGAGATAGAATTGGATCACTTGATTTCCACAGAAGGATTGGTCAAGATCTACAACCTCGGTGATTTCGACATTCATGCCCTGAGGGGCGTGAGTCTGTCCATCGAAAAGAACGAATTTGTGGCCATAATGGGTCCTTCCGGCTCTGGAAAGTCAACCCTGATGCACATCCTGGGTTGTCTTGATCGGCCCACCAAGGGAAGATATCTGCTGGAGGGGAAAGATGTCTCTTCCCTGGATCGAAACAGCCTGGCCGCGGTCAGGAACGAGAAAATCGGCTTCGTGTTCCAGACCTTCAATCTTCTTCCCCGAACCACCGCACTGGAGAACGTGGAACTGCCTCTGCTTTACGACGGCACCTCCACCAGGGAGAGAATCCAAAAGGCAAAGAATGCATTGGCCATGGTGGGCTTGGAGGGCAGAGAGGGTTCCTATCCCAACCAACTCTCCGGCGGCCAGCAGCAGAGGGTGGCCGTAGCCCGCGCCCTGGTCAACCAGCCTACGATCATTCTGGCGGATGAACCTACCGGCAATCTGGACACCAAGACATCCGTTGAGGTGATGGAAATCTTTCAATCTCTGAATGACTCCGGGATCACCATTGTGCTCATCACCCATGAGAGGGACATAGCGGCTTACGCCAAAAGGAACATAGCCTTCAGGGACGGCAGAATCGTGAAGGACGAAGCAGTGGCCAATCGCAGAAAAGCCAAAGAGGAACTCCTGACCATGCCGAAGACGGATTTGGAGGAGGAGATATGAGATATCTCCAGATACTGAAAGTTGCCTACCGCGCCCTT
Organism: uncultured Ignavibacteria bacterium; assembly: GCA_964406715.1. Classification (GTDB taxonomy): domain Bacteria; phylum Zixibacteria; class MSB-5A5; order MSB-5A5; family SM1-73; genus SM23-73-3. The sequence goes on from CAYOSZ010000072.1 coordinate 7,272, forward strand.
ACACGAAATAAGATGCGGTCGAGCCTGACCATGCTGGGGATAATCATCGGCGTGGGTGCGGTTATCGCCATGGTGGCCATAGGACAGGGAGCCAAAAAGATGATCGATGCCCAGGTCAGCTCATTGGGGGACAATCTGCTGACCGTCTTCTCGGGAAGCCATTTCCGGGGTGGCGTGCGGTCTGGAGCAGGAACCATCACCAACTTAACCGACGAAGATGCCCGGGCCATCCTGGAAAACTGTCCCGCAGTCACCAGGGTCAGCCCAAGAGTGCGAACCGGAGCTCAGGTTATTGCAGGAAATCTCAACTGGGCCACATCAGTTGAGGGATACGGTCCTGATTTCGTCCATATCCGCTCGTGGCCGGTTGCCTCGGGAAAATTCTTCACCGACCAGGATGTCCGGGGAGCAACCAAGGTCTGCGTTTTGGGCCAGACCTTAGTGGACGAACTCTTCGCAGGTCAGAACCCGGTGGGAGAGATCATCCGAATCAACAAACTCCCCTTCAGGGTATTAGGAGTGTTATCTCCCAAGGGACAAAATGCCTTCGGTCGGGACGAAGACGATTTGGTAATAGTTCCCTATACCACTGCTCAGAAAAAGCTGATAGGCATAACCTATGTGCAATACATCATGGCTTCCGCCACAGACCGAAGTCAGATCGACGTGGCCGAAGATCAGATCACCCAGCTCCTTCGCCAACGACATAAGACTCCTCCAGGGGAGGAGGATGATTTCAGAGTCAGGAGTCAGTTGGATATCGCCAGCGTCGCCGGCTCCACCTCGCAGATAATGACCATCCTTTTAGCTGCAATCGCCTCCGTTTCATTGATAGTCGGGGGGATCGGGATAATGAACATCATGCTGGTATCGGTGACCGAGAGGACCAGGGAGATAGGCTTGCGCATGGCCGTGGGAGCCAAAAGCAGGGACATACTGACTCAGTTTCTGGTGGAATCCGTAGTGCTGTGTCTGGCCGGAGGTTTGATCGGCATACTTATTGGGATACTGAGTTCCAAAGTGATATCCGGAGTGCTAAACTGGCCGACTTTCGTCTCGATTCCGGCAGTGGCCTTAGCCTTCTTCTTCGCCGCCTTCGTGGGAATCTTCTTCGGCTTCTACCCTGCCCGAAAAGCCTCGCTATTGGACCCGATTGAAGCGTTGAGATACGAATAAACCAGAATTCAGTATCCAGACGCCAGTCCCAGGCACCAGAACCAGAGTTGATGATCCATATCTATTTTAATCTGCCTCATCTGCTTTGTATAGAATAGTGTCATGAACAAAATGCACATGACCTAAACACAGGGAATGGATCAAATAAAGAAAATCAATTGCAGTTCACTTTAGTGAACTGATAAAAGAAAACATAACCTGATTGG
>CAYOSZ010000073.1:0-8643 GCA_964406715.1 uncultured Ignavibacteria bacterium
GTCTTGCTGACGTCTCTTAGCTCTATCATCTCAGTCCCCTCATCATCCTCTGCACTGAGCGCTGGGGGTCACCGCGTTGCCTGGTGTCACTCTCCATACCAGCCAGTATTATGCTGTCACCTTCCATCAAACCGGCGGTCACCTCAAGCATCCTTCCATCAGTAATGCCTACTTCTATCTTCCGGGGTGTCGGCTGATCTTCCAGCATCATGACGAAGTTACCGCCCCTTCTTTCGTTTACCGCACCTTTCGGAATCACAAGCACACTGTCTTTCCTTTCCACCATAAACTCCACGTTGGCCGTCATTCCCGATGCCCAGTGTGACGGCACTTTCAGGGGATCAACCATAACATTGTACACCACCACATCCGAGGTCAACGTGCCCTCGCGGGAGATCTTGGTTACCTTTCCCCGCAACCTCTCATTGGGGAAGGCATCCAGCACAATCCAGGTCTCCTGTCCCCTTCGTATCTTGCCGATATCCACCTCATCCACCTCCACGCTTGCCACCAGCCTGTCGGAGATGGCAAAGAGCACGCTTTGGGTGGAGACGTTTTGTCCCGGCTCGCAGGTGCGGCTTATCACCTCGCCGGATATGGAGTTGGTCAGAGGCACCGGTTTGTAAGCTCTGTCGGCGATTTGGTAAGCCATCTCCGCATCCTTTAAAGCCTCCGGATCATTTGTTTTTTGCGCCGATTCCAGACCTGAGCGTGCCGCATCCAGAAGTGCGATCCGATCCTCGCTGGAGATCCAGGCAAGGATGTCACCTTTTTTAACTCTATCCCCTTCATTCACCTCTACTCTATCTATCCTTCCGTTGACGGACGAGCTGACCTCGACTCTGGTATAGGGCTCGATGGTCCCGGTGGAAAGCACCTTGATCTCTATGTTCCCCCGTTCGACCCTGACCGTCTCAAAACTTGTTTGACCCGGATCATCACCCTTTCTTTTTTGCCAATAGAAATATCCCGCCACAATCACAGCCACCAATACAATCAGGACCAATAACTTTTTCATCAGCTCCTCCTTCCCCAGGCGTTTTCCAGTCTGGCCATGGATACACGTAGATTATATAAGGCATTGACATACCTGCTTTCTGCATTGGCCAGATCACTTTCCTTTTGCTGCAGGAAAAAATATGACGTCAGCCCCTGCTCATATTGAAGCTTGGTCAGCTGGTATATCTCGCGGGCGGCCTGTAAGGTTTTTTCGTATACTTCGATCACTTTTCCCGCCAGTTCATAGTTTGAATAAGCCTGCTCAATCTCCTCCTCTATCTGTTGCTCCAGCTCCTGAAGTCTTGATTGTTGTTCCTTAAGTGATAAGGTGGCTTGTTTTACCTTGGCCTGGGTGGAAAATCCCTCGAAGATGGGCAAAGAAAGGCTGACCCCTGCACTCCAATCTCCCGTCTGCCTGGAGAAATCTTTGCCCCCCCATCCATAGGAAGAAGACAGCGAGACCCTGGGAAGATAATCGCTCTTAGCCTGAGTGATCTGGACCTTCAGCACTTCCGAGTTAGCCCTCTCGTTGAGTATGTCCGGCCTTACGGCTTTGGCTTCTTCAATCAAACTCTCCAGAGGAGGAAAATTTACATCCTCGTCCTCATATTCTATGGATACCTCCGCTCTTCTGGACCTGCCCAAAAGCAGGTTGAGCTCTATCTGGGCCAGGATCAACTCCTCTTCGGTCTGCTCTCTGTCATATTCCGACTGCAGCAGACTGGCTTCGGATTCTTTCACCGCGGGAGAGCTTTCTCTGCCGGCATCGTATTTCAATCTGATAAGCACCAGATCTTCTTTCCGCCTTTTGAGGACGTCATCTGCCAGCGCAATCTGTTCCTGCTTCAGCAGGATTTTAAAAAAAGCCTCCTTCACCGAGAGAACTACCTCATCTTCTCCCTGACGATAATTCTCCTCAGCCATCTGTACCTGGATTCTGGCGATCTTCACGCCGGCGCGGATGTTCCCTCCCTGGTATAAGGGAAGGCTAAGCCCGATGCTTGAGGAATAGCTTCCGCTCCTTCCCCCCGAAGGGCTTTCATTGTTTCTGTATGAGCTGGACAGATTCACGCTGGGATAGAAGGATGAATAGGCGGAGGTCACACCCGTCCGGGACTGTTCTATGCTCGTTCTCAGCTGAACCAGCCTGGGATTATTCTCTCCTGCCAGGGAAAGGCAATCCGAGAGAGTCAAGTTACCTTCTGCGAAGGAATTGCTGCTTAGAATGAATAGCCAGAAAACAAACAGAAGCCGGTATGTGGCGGTCATTTTGTCTCCTCGTCTTTCTGTACTCCTCTCAAATATCACCTCTTTGAAATCTTATCTTTAATCGTATGACACGTAATTATCGATAAACTTGCGGCGGTGCTCATTTTTCTTTCAGGTAATGAATCAACTTCCTCTGCAGGTTCGCCTTTGCCCGGTGAATGAGCGACTCAACCGACGAGAGAGAACGTTGCATGATATCGGCTATCTCCTGATAGGATAATCCTTCATATTTATGAAGCACAAATGCAGCTTTCTGTTTGACCGGCAAAGAGTCGATCGCTTTTTGCACTACCAGGCTTCTTTCTTTCTCCTCCAGCGCCACGTCCGGCCTATCCGAATCCGAAGCTGGCACGTCGTTTATCCGGTCCGACTGATCATCCAACAGTGAGCTGAGATTCTTCAGCCACCTGTATCTTTTACTGTCGCGGATGAAATTCAACGAGCGATTCACCGCAATCCGATAAAGCCAGGTGGAGAGTCTGGCCTCCTGGCGAAACTCTCTGGCTGATTTGTATACCTGGAGGAATACCTCCTGAGCTACATCCTCGGCGTCCTGTCTGTTACCCAGGAAATGGTAACACGTATTTATCACCAAAGCCTGGTAACGATCGACCAGCGCTTTGAATGCAACATGATCTTTCGCTTTGATTTGTTGGACCAGTTCCTTATCATCAATCGAGGAATTCACCATACCTTTTAACTCTTGGGTCGAAAAATGAGCCTTACTATTAGACACAAGATGGGGAGAGAAGTTTAAAAATAGTTATCAAAAAGTTTACAGCAACGTCGTATGAATTTTAAATAAGGGACGTCACTGTGGATAAAAGCTGGATGTTGTATAGTCTGAGAATCAAAACGACCGAAGAAATCTGAAGTAGCAATTCACCAGGAACATCCTGCAAAAGGCGGGGAATTGTCCATACTGCTCAAAAGTCGTAAAGTGTACCCATTTACACGTCTGTTTGAACCCTGAGGTTCACTTCTCTGAGAATGGAATTACTCGATTAAACAATATCATCCATCTGTTTTGTAAGTTTGTGGTATACTGCATCTTAGAATTGAAGTGGAATTGACTGAATTCCTCTATGTTCCGGCACGATAATTGTTTTATATTTGCACCGAACAGGAGGTGGAGAAGATGAGATATTACAGATACAGATTCGAACCACACAAAAGTAACCGGAAGAAGCTGATTTTCTGGTCGCTCTTTCTTATTATAGGAATACCTCTGCTTTTGGTAAGTGCGGCAGAGGCACAGACAAATGTCAGCGTGGAAAGGGAGCTGGAGAAGACGGATTTGGTTATCCAGCGAGCCCGGGAGGCGATCTCGTTAAGCAGAAATATCAAGACGGAAAATCTCCTGCAGATGGCAATATCCCTTCAGGATAAAGCCAAAGAGGCTTTTGCTATGATAAGCTATAAGGTTGCACTCGATCTGACCTTAAAAGCACGAGAGAAAGCGTACGAAGCCATAGGCTACACCAAAAAGGATGAGGAGAACGAGAATTTAGTATTGAAGGCCATAGAGAGAACCGACCAGATTATAAATAAGGCAAAAGAGGCAGCTGGTGAACTGGAGAACAGAAGGATAATTTCTATTCTGGAGAGTGCCCTGGGCAATCAGCAGAAGGCTAAGGAATTCTTCAAAGAACACAAGCTGAAGATGGCATTGAAGTTCACCCTCAAAGCCAGGGAGACGGCCCAAAAGGTTACGGATCTTGCCAATGGGGAAAAAAGGCTTAATCGGCAGGCTCAAAAGGAGCTGGAGATCACCGACAGGCTCATGGAGAAAGCTTCTCCTATCATCCGGGAGAGCCAAAATTCCAAAGCGGAGCAGTTGCTCAATCAGGCTGAGAGCATGCAGTCCAAAGCCAGGGACATGTTCGATCAAAGAAAATATGTTCAAGCCACCAGAAATACCAAGAAGGCCAGGGAGCTGATTCAAAAGGCTTTGAGGCTGGTGGAGCAGGACGTCACCCCCCAGATGGTTGAAAGCGCTCTTCAACAAAATGAAAGACTGATTGAGCAGGTGACACAGGAAATAAAAGCAAGCGGAAATCCAAAAGCCCGGACCACCTTTGAGAAAGGTTTGTCCCATCAAACTCAGGCAAAAGAGCATTACCATGACGGAAGATTCCAAGCCGCTTTAGCAGAAGCCAAGGTGGCAAACACATTGATCACCAAAGCCCTGGAGATGATTCAGTAGAGCGTGACCCAGTTTCCAATCGAATCCTCTGCAAAAAAGCCCTGTCGGAATATGGCGGGGCTTTGTATTATATGAAAAATGACTTGCGATTCCGACAAGGAGTTGTGATTTTTAGCGTATAAGGCTCTTCTCTAATTAGTCGTTATGGTTTTGATATGAGAAAGTGGCTGTTTAGTTTAGGTAGCATACATAACGAAAACTCACCCACTTCTATTCCCCCTCTCTTGCAAAGAGAGGGGGAAAGGGGGTGAGTTCAAAGAATCTGTTGGTTTTCTTTAGGAGATAAAAATAGAGAATCGCATATAAACAGGGATGTTTCACGACAGCTTATTCTTAGAAACTCTCCTGGGAAGGAACCATATATAATGGAAACTTCTCCCCTATTTCTTTTCACGGAGAGGTAAAAGCAGCTTGCATAGATACTCGACACTAAAATGAAACCAAAATACCTTTTTGTTTTTCTTTTTTGCTCTCTCTGTCTGTCCCGAATAATTGCTTCTGCGCAAGAGCCCTCTGAAATAGATTTTTCCTTCGGCCTGGGATACGATAACGTCTCGGAAAGATATTATCTGGTTCACTACGATACCATATCGGTCCCCTCCGAATCTCTGGAGGCTTTGAAAAGGGCAACCGAAGAGATCGAGGAACAAAAGGCAATCCTCAAGTTTGGTTTGAAGAAGAACTTTGCGGATCATTCCCGCCTCTCTTTTAACAACAGCTTTTCCCTAAGCAGTCTATATTTGAGAGATATCTTGAGAATCGAATGGGAGAGGGATTGGTTGAGTTTGAGTAACCAGGCGGAGTTGAAAATCATCCAGGATAAGGAAAAGGTGATCTACCAGTCGGACTATTTCACCAACGACTTTGACCTGAAGCTGAAAGCTCGTCTTTCACCGACTATGTCCTTAAGATTCAGAAACGATCTCGAATACACGGAATACAAGGAGAAATCGACTTATGCTTACGACTATTACCTGAACCGGACCGGACTGGAAATGGACGCTGACATCTCCTCCGACGGTTATCTTCACTTCTCCTACCAGTTTTCCAGAAGATGGGTACCCGATTCCACCTTGATCGACTACAACCGACACTTCCTGGACATCTCTTTGGATCAATACTTTGGTTGGGAAACACTGTTGCAACTGGAGAACGAGCTGGATCGGAAAACTTTCAACAAGCCCGGGGATTCAGACGATTTCTGGGAGGATAGATTCACCTTCGGGCTGAGCAGGAGGATTCATCCCAGGATAAAGCTTTCAGTCGGCAATGAACTTGACGTTTTAAGCTACGACGTGGAGGATGAGATCAACTTCGACTATTTCGAAAATAAATTCTCTTCCGCCGTGGAATACGAGCTTTTGGATGGATTGGAATTAGAGGGAGGACCCGAGCTGGTGACCTTTTCTTCCCTCAAGCGTCTCTACCGGCAGTATGATTACGACCAATCCGCTTTCATCCTCTCGCTGGACCTTGCCAGGTCAACCAGGCTGTGGTTGAACATAGAAGATAAATTCGGCAAAAGGGACTACCAGTCGGATGAAAATCCCTTCTATACCGATTATGTTCTGAACCAGGTCAGCCTCTTCCTGGATGGAGAGCTGGGCTCTCATCTGGGTTTCAATCTGATGCTGTCGGTCGACTCCGAATGGCACTACTCTGCGGGGGACAATCTCACCGTGTTTTTGATCTCCAGTGAATTGATGTATAGCTTCTGAAAAGTAAAGCTACTGTCAACGGATTGAACGGATATTCACTTCTATAATTTGACTGATCCGTTTAGTCCGCTGATCATGCCCTCTATTTACCATTGGTAAGGAACACTAACGGGAAGCGTAGATCTCAACGAATTAAACGGATTATATCCGTTTTATCCGCTTAATCCGTTGACTCATTTGTGTTGGTAACGGACGAGGTCATCCGTGACGAACAGGTGGCAGAGGCATCTTGTAAGGACAATTCATGAATTGTCCCTACAGAAGTCTAACAGGTAGGGATCGGATTTATCCGACCTTTAATGGTTCTTTCTTTGGTCACTTGATTGGGACAGATAAGATTGCCTTATATCTTCCGAAAAGATCATTGGCTTGGTCTTCTCGCTTCAAGTCCGATAGATACCTCAGCCTTAGATCGATCATGTTGGGGTACCTCTTCAAATTGAAAAGGGTTCTTTCGTCCTTGTAAATGGTCTTATCCAGCACTCCGGTGAGTTTCCAATCCGGAAAATCATAAGGATAGTATTTTAGGCTATCCTTCAGAGAAAAGACCATTCCTTGTGGAATCCTCAAGTACTTTCCCCCGATTTTAGGTCCTCTTACCAGATCATCATACAATGGCCTGCTTGCGAAGTTCCTGTCCAGAAAACTTTCCAACATGCCTATGTATGCACCTTCGATCACCTGGGGATTGAAGGGAAGACGGTTCTCAAAAGGTTGTACCTCATGGAGGAACCTTTTGATCTCATTCTGCGACTTTTGGTAAAGATCACCATAGTTCCCTTTGACGAAATCAAAATACCAGGTGCGCCGGCAAAGCTCCGTATCCAGGTAGTTGACGTCCGGTCTTTTTGACTCGACGAATCTCAGATATAACCAGGGAGAGTAATGATCCCACACGTTGGTGAGGATGACGGCGTCTTTGCCGACCGACCTCATGACGTTGGAGGAAAAATCACGGGCAAAAAAATCTCTGCTCCTATCCGACTGAAAATAGTTCTTTTTAAGCAAAACCAGAGGAAGCAGGATAAATAGCATAATGATCGCAAGTACAAGTTCTTTTTTGATTCTTAAATTCCTGATTATCTGAAACACAAAATGAATGCCCACCCCTACGAAAATTGCATTTACCAGAAAAGCCCCCAGAAAGTAAGGATCGATGTCGGGGATACTATAGTTGACTCCATAAATTACATTGGCTAAAAACAAAATCAAAAAGAACGTAAAGATTGTTCGATCGCGGACAAAGAGTCTCCATATACCCAAAAAAGTCAACGGCAGAAGGTAAAAGGGAAATTGATGGAAGAAAAGCATGATAAAGTTTTGGAGATTGCTGCCAAGCTCTCGGGCTGATTGAGCAAACATCCACACCTGATATTGCCAGCCGGTCACATGCCTTTTGAAGGTGGCCCAGATCTCCGGATTACCCCAGTCCATGACCGGATTTTGCGATGATCTAATGGGAAGAAAGAGGTACACGGATAGCCCTAAAAGGAAAAGAACAATAATCAGAGCTATTCGTCTAAACCCGAAGAGGGTTTTTCCATACCTGGTAATTAAGATGAAGAAGATGGCGGGCAAAAGAAGTATGGTGGACATATGGTTGCCAAAGCTCAGGGCATAAACGAATATCAGAAGATAGAGAATTCGTTCCGCTTTAGACTCATTTCTGGCTTTCCGCCACACCAGGATCAGCAGGATAATCAGACTGTAAAGAAGAAGGTTTAACGAGTATACCTCGTTGGAGGTGGCTTGCGACCACAGGGTGGGAGTGAAGGAGAAGATCAAACCAGCCACTAAAGCAGACCAGATACCGATCCCGAAGCGACCCTTCTCTCCCCTTGAGAAGCCTTCTCCGATGGTTAAAAGTATGAAAAACAGAATTACGCTGGCCAGGCAGGTGAAAAAAAGTGACATGAAGCTTACCCGGAAGATGGTATCTTTCAAGGGGATAAGGCAAAAAAGTCTTCCCGTAAGAGTGTAGAGGGGATAACCGGTAGGATGAGCAATGCCCAGGGTTTTGCAGACAACCGCCAGTTCACCGGAATCGATAAACTGCACCGACGGCGCTTGGGTGTGGAGATAGACGAGAAAATCAATCAGAAGAAGTAAGGCGGAAGCCAAAACCACCTTGCGAAGATTAGAGATCAAAGTCGATTCAAGCCTCTTGCAGGTTTGGGGTGCCTTGGTAAGGGATTCCTATGAGTTAACCTACTTGACCTATCCTGACTTTTCCGAGATCCTTTGGGAACATCAAAAGACGGAAGTAGAAAGATCCTTTACCAGAACCTAACTTAAGTTAGGTTCTGGTTTCTCAAATTAGGTTCTAATTTCTCTGCTATAATTGACTTCCAATTTAGAAGAGAAGCCTTTTGGAAGACATCAGGATTAAAAGGGTAGATCGTCGTCCTCGGTCTTGCTACCCTCCATCTGAGGTTCCTCCGCCGCTTCGGG
>CAYOSZ010000074.1:0-8620 GCA_964406715.1 uncultured Ignavibacteria bacterium
CCCGGTGTTTATGCTGGATGAGATGGACAAAATCGGGCAGGACTTCAGGGGAGATCCCGCCTCCGCCCTGCTGGAGGTTCTGGATCCGGAACAGAACAACACTTTCTCCGATCACTATCTGGATGTCCCTTTTGATCTCTCCAGGGTTATGTTTATAACCACCGCCAACGTTTTGGATCCCATACCCCGGGTTCTGAGAGATCGGATGGAGGTGATCGAGCTTCCCGGTTATACGGATTTGGAGAAGCTTCAGATAGCCAAGAGGCATCTCATCCCCAAGGAGTTGAAAAATCACGGTCTCGGCCCGGAGAATCTGTCGTTTCAGGATGAGGTTTTAATGAAGATCGCCAGGGATTATACCCGGGAAGCGGGCTTGAGGAACCTGGATCGGGAGATCGCCACCATTTGCAGAAAGATTGCCAGAATGGTCGCCTCCGGTGAGAAGAGGAAAACAGAGATCACCCCGAGGAATCTGGAGAAGTTTTTAGGTCCGATCAAATTCTTCCAGGAGATAGTCCAGAGAACTCCCCAGGTGGGCGTGGTGCCCGGGGTGGCCTGGACCCAGACCGGAGGAGATCTGCTGTTTGTGGAGGCGACGAGGATGAAGGGAAAAAGATCCTTGACTCTGACCGGCTATCTGGGCGAGGTGATGAAGGAATCGGTTCAGACCGCATTATCCTACATCCGATCCGCCAGCAAAAGATTGGGGATCGAGGAGGATTTCTACGAGAAGTCCGATATCCATGTCCACGTTCCGGCAGGAGCCATTCCCAAAGACGGCCCCTCGGCGGGAATCACCATGGCAACCGCCATAGCCTCCCTCTTGACCGAAAGGCCGGTTAAGCCCAAGTTGGCCATGACCGGGGAGCTGACCTTAAGAGGGGACGTTCTGCCCATCGGAGGTTTGAAAGAGAAATCATTAGCCGCTTATCGAGCCGGGGTGCAGACACTGATAGTGCCCAAAGAAAACCAGAAGGACATGGTGGAGATACCGGACGAGATAAAAAGGAAATTGAAGTTTATCTTCGTCGAAACCATGGATCAGGTGTTGAAAATAGCGCTGGATAAAAAATCAAAAAAGAGTATGCAGGGTAGATCAACTTTAAAGCAGAGGAAGCGCTCCCGCAAATAGATCACCGGGAGAAGTTGACCATCTTGTCGATTATGTTCGGGTGAGGCATAGAAAACACATGGTTCGGACCGGTAGCCCGCTGGTGATGGAGTGAATCGTTTAAGCGTTTATCCTCAGGGTAAATCTTCCCGCTTGTCCATCTTTATTTCCGCAAACGGTTGCACCAAAGTTCGTGTAGAGCATAAAAAGACGTTTAACGTCAGATTGAGGTCATATTAGATGAAAAAAAGCTTGGTTTTTATGGTTGCAAACTTTATTTTCTGTATAATACTTTCAGGATCCTTCACCTGCAGCGACGGTTCCGGTTCCGGAGGGGAGCCGGGCGTGAAGGAGGAGGGAAGGTTCGATATGGATCAGACCAGAAAGCCCGCAGTGGCAGGGCAGTTTTATCCCGGCGATCCGGTGGCCTTATCCAAACAGTTAACTGATTTTTTCGCCAAAGCCGGAAAGGAACCGATCCCGGGAAAGGTGGTGGCGCTGATATCACCGCACGCCGGTTACATGTACTCGGGTCAGGTGGCGGCTTATGCCTACAAACTTTTGGAGGGACACTCTTTCGAGACGGTGGTGGTGATCTCCCCCAGCCATATAGCTTACTTTAAAGGCGCCTCCATATATAACGGGGGTTTTTACGAAACTCCACTGGGGACTATTCCGGTGGATACGGCCGTGGCAGGAGAAATAGCAGATGCATGTCAAAGGGTGCTTCTCTCCAACAAAGGTCATGGTTCTGTGGGGGGTAGAGGGGAGCATGCCCTGGAGGTCGAGCTGCCCTTTCTTCAGTTGGTTCTGGGTAAATTCAAACTGGTTCCCATCGTGGTTGGCGATCAGGACTTAGCCACCTGCGAGGCTCTGGCAGAGGCTTTGATAAAAGCCCTCAAAGGCAAAAGTGCCTTAATCGTCGCCAGCACAGACCTCTCCCATTTTCATCCGTACGATGAGGCGGTGAGATTGGATAATATGGTAATGGATCACGTGAACTCCTTTGATCCGAAAGGATTGTTTGCCGATCTGACTTCAGGAGCCTGTGAAGCTTGCGGAGGGGGGCCCGTGATAGCGACCATGCTCGCTGCCAAAGGATTGGGAGCGAATAAAGCTAAGGTGTTGAAATATGCCAACTCCGGAGACGTTAGCGGAGATAAATCCAGCGTGGTAGGTTACATGGCGGCAGTGATGTACGATACCGGATCGATATGGAAGGGTGAGAAGAAGTCGGAAAAGGAAAACGTAAAAGTTGAGTTGAACCTCTCTGAAGATGACAAAAAGACTCTGATGCACATCGCCCGGACCACCATAGAACACAAGGTCAGAGACAAAAAAGTTCCGGCCTTTGAAGTCAACTCACCCATCCTGAAGGAAAAACGCGGAGCCTTCGTGACCATTCACAAACAGGGACAACTGAGGGGATGCATCGGGTATATCGAAGCCATCAAACCGCTGTATGTAACCATTCAAGAGATGGCTGAGGCAGCGGCGTGCAATGACCGCCGTTTTCCGCCAGTTTCCTCAGAGGAGCTTGATCTTCTGGACCTGGAGATATCCGTGCTAACTCCTTTGGAGAGAATTCAAGATGTAAATGAGATCCAGATAGGGAAACACGGAATTCTGTTGAAAAAGGGATACCACCAGGGGGTCTTCCTTCCACAGGTGGCCACCGAACAGGGTTGGGACAGGACCACCTTCCTCAATCAGATCTGCTACAAAGCCGGCATCCCGGATGAGAATTGCTGGAAAGGGAAGGATGCGGAAATCTTCGTTTTCTCGGCAGAGGTATTTGAAGAGAAAAAATGAGTCTCCCATCACCCGGCAGGAGAAAGACAACAAGAATATTTCCTTTCCTGGGGCTGCTGGTGGTTTTCGCCCTTTTTTGCAGATGGTCCGGAATTTTTGAAAGGAAAACAGACCAGACCATTGAGCAGGGAAATTCAACCAAAACCGATTTAGCCTGCATATTCGAGGGCCAGCTTAAACAAAACGAACCCCTGTATCTTTCTCTTTTGAGAAAAGGCGTCTCCCACCGGTTGATTTATCAACTTACCTCAGCCCTAAAAGGTAAATTCAATCTAAGAAAATCCCTACCCGGGGATTCTTATACGCTTCTGACCACCCCGGACTCCATACTCTTTTTTGAATACCAGAAGGGAATGCTAGAAAAGTGCAGGGTGACAAGGAAAGATGGTGAGATGAAGACGGAGGTTAAGCCTCTCGAATTCAATTGCATCACCAAATCGCTGCAGGGGGAGATAAGCAGCTCTCTATGGGAATCCATGATAGGGGAGTGCCGAAGTCCGGAGCTTATCATGAAGTTCACCGAGGTCTTTGAATGGGAGGTGGACTTTTTGACCGAGCCCAGGAGAGGAGATACCTTCAGGTTAATTTTCGAGGAATATCATAAGGACGGCAATTTTGTAAAATATGGCGACATCCTGGCGGCGGAATATGATCTGGGCGGGCAAACCTTTCAGGCGGTGCTATATCAATCTCCGGATGGGCGAAGGAGCTACTTCAATCCTACCGGCAAGTCGGTAAGAAAGGCCTTTTTGAAATCACCATTGAATTACCGAAGAATAAGTTCCCGATTCTCCTACCGGCGATTTCATCCCGTCTTCAAAAGATATCAACCGCACCTGGGCGTGGACTATGCAGCTCCCGTGGGCACGCCGGTGGTGGCTTCCGGTGACGGAACGGTGACTTTCGCAGGCTGGAAGAGGGGTTTTGGAAAAATCTTAGAGATTCGTCATCCCAACGGTTTTGTCACATCATACGGACACCTTTCCCGTTTTGCCAGAGGCATTAAGAAAGGAAAGTATGTGAAACAGAAGGACCTCATCGGTTACGTGGGAAACACCGGCGCCTCCACCGGCCCACACTTGGATTACAGAGTAAAAGTGAATGGGAGATACGTAAACCCTCTCAGGATGGTTGCCCCTCCCACAGATCCGGTTAAAGAAGAACACCTGGCGGATTTTCGCATTTGCCGGGATAATCTTCTTTATGCGCTGGACCTTCTTACCTACCAGAATTGCCTTGCTTTCTCAGTGGAAGGTAAGTAACCTGGTCTTTAAATACTCACCCCATAACATACATGCGAACGGGTGGCATACAGAAGCTACTGGACAAATTTGGCTTCGGCTGGGTTATCAGCCTTCCCGAAAAACTCAAAGCGCCCTCTTTGTCTGATTTAACTCCGATTTCTCTTTGGGGGAACTTCGACGTAGGTTTTGCTTTGGGTGAATACAGAATATCATTGGGGAGAAGTTGGGAAATATCCACGTACTGGTGCTGGTAAGAACCCGGTTCTCCATTGGAGCCAGCTATAGTTACTAATGAAACTGGATCGTAGTTCAGTTCTTGCGTATGCCATCCTCTTAGCACTATGTTTTCTGATAATTTAAAAAAGACAAGGTGGGCAGGGATGCCTGCTCTACGGGCATGTTACAGCCTGCTCTTGGCAGGTAGGGTTCCAGACCCCGCAGAATAAAGGTTTTTCCCAAACCCTACAATTTCCACTTGATATTTGGTCCCTTTTCCTGTAACTTCAGTGAAAGAAACAGGAAAATAGTGAAGAGGTGGAAGTTGGATTACAGAAAATACGTGGTAGCGCTGAGGGAGAAGGGGAGGGTCGGACCCAAGAGGTTTCAGCAGCTTCTTATGAGCTTTGGTTCACCGGAGAACATATATAAAACCTCCAGAGAGGAACTATTATCCCTTCCCCGAATGACTCCCGAAAAGGTAGAACAGATCGTCAGATCTAAGGACCTGCTGCCTGAGATAGAGAAAGATATACGACGTCTGGAAAAACAGGGCATCGGCATTTCCACCATATTGGATGACGATTATCCCCAACTGCTCAGGCAGATAAGCGACCCTCCACCTCTTCTTTACTTCAAGGGAGAATTTCCCATCCGAGAGAAAACCTGTGTGGCGGTCATCGGAGCACACAAAGGTTACACCAACCAGGGAATCGAACTTGCAGTTCAGATTGGAAAGGAACTGGCCAGAAGAAAGGTGGTGGTGGTCAGCGGACTGGCTGAAGGAATCGATTCCTCCGCCCATATAGGGGCTATCAAGCAGGGGGGGAAGACCTATGCGGTTTTGGGTACCGGATTGAACAAGATATATCCGTCCGAAAACGTTGCACTGGCCAAGGAGATCTCTCAAAATGGAGCACTGATAACCGAATACAATCTGGACGTTCCGGTGAAGGTGGGACAGCTCATGGCCAGAAACAGGATAGTGGTGGGATTGTCTCAGGCGGTCATAGTGGTGGAGATGGACGAAAAAAGCGCGGGCACCATGGATGCGGCGAACATTGCCAGCAAACAGGGAAAGCCTCTGTTCGTGATGAGAAAAGAGGGGTCAACGAAGGTGGAAGAATTAGTGGCCGAAGGTGCGGTCCCCCTTAAGGGAGTTGATTATCTGGATCTGGTGACGGATTATCTTTAGAAAGGTTTTCACATTATCGTCTGATAGGTTTTTCAAGTTCGATAAATCGAGCAAGCAGAATAAAAGATCTTTTAGTTTTACCAGCCGATATCGTTTAGAACCTGGAAAGGGACATGAAGGAATATCTGGATCACGAGGAGGGAGTGAAAAAACTGCAAAAGCTGGTGGATGAGGTATGCGAGAAGATAAAAAGCGGTAAGCTCACCTTGGGCGAGGCTAAAAAGGAGGCGGCTTTGGTAAGACTAAAAGCAGAGAAGCTGATACCGTTCGAGATGGATAAATTCGACCTTATATATATGGCCAGATTCAAAAGATTGATCGAACAGTTTCTGTCGCAAAAGAGGAAAGATAGTACGAAAAGATGATCCCCAATCCTTCGGATGAATACTTAACCATCAAGAGTTCTGCCCGCTCCAAGATTAAAATCGAGGGTTCCGTATTCATCGCAACTGCCTTCCCGGTTGACTCTGAAGAGGAGGCCAAAAACTCGATTGAGAAAATCTCCCGGGAATTCTTTGACGCCACCCACAATTGCTTTGCCTTCAGAATCAAGAACATAGATGAGGAAATAGAGAGATTCAGCGACGCGGGAGAACCCAAGGGAACTGCTGGAGTTCCCATATTGACCACAATCCAATCGGAAAATCTTTTTAACGTCACAGTTGTGGTTACCCGCTATTTCGGGGGGGTAAAGCTGGGAACCGGCGGGCTTTCCCGTGCATACAGGCGTAGCGCGCAGAGTACCCTGAAAGAAACCGAGAAAGTTACAAGAAGGATCACCCGAGAGATAAAATTATCCTATCCGCCGAACATGACCGGCAAGGTAAATCAGACGTTCGGCAGGTTCGGCATCCGGGTTAAAGAGCAGGGCTACGAAGACGTTCCGACTTCAAAAATCGAGGTGAGAATCAGTCTTTTAGAAAAGGTCAAAAAAGCGCTGGTGGAAGCCACCAATGGTCAGGTCAAATTCGAATAAAAAGATCAGATACGACTGCGTGGGTTTGGGGGTCAATGCGGTGGACTATCTATGCATCCTGGACCCTTACCCTAATCTGGATGATAAGGTGGATGCGGTCAGATCTTCGGTTCAGGGAGGAGGTCCCGTGCCCACCGCCATGGTGGCTCTGGCAAAGCTGGGAGCGAAGGTGTGCTACCTCGGCAGGGTGGGAGATGATCCTGAGGGGCAGTTCGTCAAATCCCGGTTGAAAAAAGAGGGAGTGGAGACCCGATTTCTTTTGATTGATGAAAAGACCAGGACGTCTAAGGCGTTTATCTGGGTGGATAAGAGAACGGGAAAAAGAACAGTGGCTCTGGATCGGGATAGAAAGAATCGTTTCAAAAAGGAAGAACTGAAATTTCTGAGTTCAATCTCCACTAAGTTTCTGCACATCGACGCACGTGAGCCGGAAATCGACGTCCTGGCGGCACGGTGGGCAAAAAGACAAAATGCCGAGGTCTGTCTGGACGTGGGAAGTTTGAGAAGCGGAGTAGAGGAGGTTTTTCCCTATGTTGATCATTTGATCGTATCAAAAAGATTTGCCTGCGGTTTTGTGAAATCGACCGATTCTCTGGAAGCATGCCGGCAATTGATGAAAAGAGGATTTCAAACCGTTGTGGTCACCATAGGTGAGGAGGGGTGCATTTGTGGATCAGGCAAAAAGATTTTTCATTCACCCGGTTTCAGGGTGAAAGTGGTCGACACCACCGGTGCAGGGGACGTTTTTCACGGTGCTTTTATCTTCGGGCTTCTTAAAAAATGGTCCCTGAAGAAGACTGCACGTTTTGCCAATGCCTGTGCCGCAATGAAATGCAGAAAGTTAGGAGGCAGAGCAGGGATTCCCGGGTTAGAAGAAGTTACCAGTTTTATGAAGAACTTTAAATAACGAGTATAATCACAAGTAGATCAAGGAATTATAAAATCACAATTCTTGGGGTTTTATGTTTTATCCATTGTTAGAGAAAGCCGTCGAATTAGATACCAACCTGTTCTTTCTTCTGAATTACAAGGCGCAGAATGTGGTCTTTGATTTTCTGATGCCCATTTTGACCAATCTGGATTACTGGCGTATTCCCATTATTCTCTTAGCGATTGCTCTTTTGGTCTTTGGGGGAAGGAGGGGAAGGATCGCGGTGTTGCTCCTGGTGTTGGGAATTACTTTAAGTGATCAAGTCTGCAACAGCATATTAAAGCCACTGGTGGGAAGAGTCAGACCCTGCAACGTTCTGGAGAATGTACATTTGCTGATAGGTTGCACAGAAGCCTTCTCGTTTCCCTCCTCTCATGCGACCAACATCTTCACCGGAATGATTCTTCTGTCCTATGTTTATCCAAAGATCAAAGCGGGTGCTCTTACTGTTGCGGTTCTGGTGTCTTACTCCCGTGTGTATGTGGGAGTGCATTATCCTTTCGACGTGGTTGCAGGAGTTGCGTTGGGCATCGTATGTGCCATTATCATCATGGTTATCCACGAAATATTCGCCAGGATGTTCCCGAAGGTGTTTTATGTCCCAGAAATCTCAAAGGCTCGAAATCAAGATCGTTCAGGGTGACATTACCGACCAGGAAGTAGATGCCATCGTGAACGCGGCTAATGACCATCTGTGGATGGGAGCAGGGGTGGCAGGCGCCATCAAGAGAAAAGGCGGCGTTGGGATTGAAAAGGAAGCGATGAGCAAGGGACCTGTGCCGGTGGGTGAAGCGGTGGTAACTTCAGCCGGAGCTTTGAGAGCGAAATACGTAATTCATGCTGCAGTCATGGGGCAGGATCTGGTGACCAATGCAAAATACATAAGAGATGCCACCCTTAACAGTCTGAAAAGAGCCGAAGAGCTGAAGATCAAATCCATAGCTTTTCCCGCCTTCGGTACCGGGGTAGGAGGATTTCCCGTGGATGAATGTGCGCGGATAATGATCCGCATGGTCAAGGATTTCTCAAAAGACGCAAAATTCGTCGAAGAAATTAGGTTTGTTCTTTTTGATAAAGAAAGCTATGATGTTTTTAGAGTTGGGTTTCAGTAGGTATGAAGCATTACCTAAAGTCC
>CAYOSZ010000075.1:0-8582 GCA_964406715.1 uncultured Ignavibacteria bacterium
ATGTATCAAGTCTACCAGGCTCAGAGTTCGGAATGCCCCCAGAAGACCTCTGTCTACGTCTAGCCACAGTCGATTACAAGGGTGATCTAGCTCTTGAACTCTTCTCAACGAAGAGAGAAACTTTGATGGAGAATCCTGATCAATTTGTGGCATCTATTGCACCTTCAGTAGTGGAAGGGTGTAATCAGGTGGAGCGATTCACATCTCAACTTAGAGAGGAATAAACCATGGACAAACTCATCATCACAGTGGCTCCCACGGGGTCCGTGCCGCGAAAGAAAGACACACCACATGTACCTGTGACACCTGATGAGATTGCAGAGACCGCATACCGTTGTGAGCAGGAAGGAGCCTCCATCATTCATGTCCACTGCCGAGATGAGAATGAGAATCCAACCTCTGACTATCGGCTCTTCGAGGAAACTGTGAACAAGATACGAAAACGAACCCACCTCGTGGTCATGGTATCAACGAGCGGGGTTGCTGGGAAGTCAGATGAGGCACGAGCGGAGCCACTGAGGACGCGACCGGAAATGGCAAGCCTCACCACAGGCTCATTGAACTTTGCAACCCGAAAACCCTCCGTTGTGTATGCCAACTCATGGGAAACCATCACGTACCTTGCTCAGAGAATGCGTGACCTTAGCATCAAACCTGAACTGGAGGCATTCGATGTGGGATTCATACCTCAAGGTATCAGACTTCTCGAGGAGGGTTTCATTAAATCACCTCCACTCTTTCAGTTAGTCATGGGAGTGGGCGGAGGAGTCCCCGCTACGATTGAGAATCTGATGCATATGCGAGCACAACTCCCGCAGAACTCAAAATTCACTGTGGCTGGGGTTGGGAGAGCGCAGTTGGATATGACTACTATGTCCATCATTATGGGTGGACATGTGAGAGTTGGACTTGAGGACAACATCTACTACACAAAGGGGAAGCTTGCTGCCAATGAGGACTTTGTCGCACGAGCATGGAGGCTTGCTGAAACCATGCAACGAGAGGTTGCGACTCCAGATGAGGCGAAGCAAATCTTGGGGCTCTGACACTCCCAACATTCTTGTGCTGAACGCCGTCGATATTATGGACTCATGTTCGATTTTTCATTAAGAATTGAAACTGGATTTACGTATATGTTTCAAATTTTCTATCTTACTGCCTGATATATGCAACTTAGACAAATTAAGGCAAATACAGGAAGATAGAATGTATTAGGTCTATGAACTCGATTAACTCTGAGGTTGGACAATGAATAATACAATGAGAAAACCAATTCTTTCATTTTTCCTTATCTTAGGTTTTCTCTTTCTAAGTCCCCTCATGAACATCGGAGAATATCCCATATCAAACACAACAATAAATATTGATAATTCAAACTCACCTGATATAGAACATGGTGTAAAATGGGACAGTGTCTTTAATCCATCTTCTGGCCCAACGAGAACTGGTATACTTCCTGCAATCGAGTTCCTTCAATATGGTACGAATACTCACTCAACAGGATCTATTTCCATCAGGACTGATGAGCAAAAATCTGTTATTACAGACCTGACTCTAGATACTGCAAATGGTTGGAAGAGCAATCAAGTGGAGCTCAATATCTCTGAACTGAGGAAACTCTTTGCTCTGAATGGAACTTTTAGTGATGGATATCCTGGGGTCAACATAGAACCTTCCGGAGGCGTGTCTTATTACCCGTTGGGTTGGGATGCTAACTCCTTTAATCATGATCTTGGAAAACAGATCTTAAGTACAGCCTACAGTGATACAGATACGAAATTCATAGAACTTGAGGTTGAGGGACAACCCGATGGTGGTCCTGACTACAAAGTATTCAAAGATTCATACGCCTATTGGTATCAGGAGATAACACATTCTCCATCTGAAACCGATTTCCTACTTAGCTTCGACCTGTTGTATGACAGTGGTCCTATAGGTCCCAAACACCTTAATGATTTTCAACTCAGGATTGAGGCTGACTGGGGTGGCGGAAACACAATTCTCTGGAGTCTTGATCCTGTGACAATACCAGCGAGAGATCTGTGGGTTCACATTGGCTCACTCCCAGTATCACTGACAGGAGTTCCAACTACATTCGACCTTCGTTTTGTCTTTGAGATTCTGGAATCCCGAACGCTTAAGGGCGATGACCCCGACTTTGATGATGATTGGGATAATGCCCGATACGTTAGGTTCCATGTTGACGATATCTCCCTTACCTCTGCTTACTACATGGACCCTGATGATGTGAACATGAGAGTAGGCATACCCCCCATAGGCGAAACTACAGTTAGCGGGGCTAATGGCATCGGTCAAGCATTGGTCAACCACTCGAATTGGGATACTAGTCCATTACCAATAGAAATTCTTGCGGACTCACCAGTTTCCTTTGAATACGAGGCTCGATTTGTTCACGTTTTCAAGACAGGCAACTCCAGCTGGACAAACAGCGCATCAGAATCTGGAGTTTCATACTCGGTGGACATTGACACAAGTCCTACTCTCACATCGTACTTCTATGTCGCTAATCATGATGACCTTGAAGACTTCTCTCTAGAAATTCCACATGCATCAGATTATGGGAATGCAACAATCCTCGATGCTACTCCAACTGATGTCACCTCTTTCTGTACATTAAGCCAAGGTATGATCCTCATCAATGGTGCTCTTCTCGATTCTCTTGGATGGTGGAAAGTGACTCTTGATGCACCCAATTATGCTCGCATGTTTCGAACTCAACAGTATCAGATGCCTTCCTGGGAGAATCAAACACAGTTCAATTCGGGAGACCTCATCAGGGCTCTTGCTATGATTGGCACATCAGCGTCAACACCAACAACCCTAGAAAATGTGTCACTAGAATGGGTCCTACCAAACAACACTCAGTGGTCTTATGCGACCGTCAATGATGGAGTAGATGGGACGGTCATTAGTCCTGTCCTCAATCTAGGTCCATATAACGCAACACCCGGAGAATGGTCGGCAAGGGTCTTCTGGAAAAATGGAACTGAGATTGCTTACAGTGAAACATACTTCAATCTTTTCCATAGTTCAAATTGCTTACCTGTTGAGGCTAGTATTGAGGCTGAAACAGACTCAACTGTGACCTGTGCTGTTCGACTAAGAGACGCAGATACAAACGAGTATCTCCTTGATGATCTAAGCACCGTGGTAGGAAACTGGTCTGGTGAAACTATCACATTCCAGAGAAACCTAGCAAAGTCATGGTGGGAAGGCGATCTAAACACATCCTTGGTTGGACGAGGTAATTTCACCATCCTGATTAATGCCACACGTCCATATTACAGCTCAAGTAGTTGTATTGTTCTGATTGAAGTCACCTCTCCTGCAGTTTTTTCCCATCTTGGGCAAGACTATGTAGATGTCAATCCCGGAAGCAACTACAACGCATTATTTCGTTATAGTTACACAGATGATACAGGGATTGAAGACGCTTTGATTGAAGTCGTTTCAATTACCGGTCCTGTGGGTGGGCTTAGTTACGGAGGCACGATTGCTGTTCCAGGTCAACCAGGGAACTATTCCATTGAGTTTCAGGTTGACATTGGAGGTTCATACTCTATCATTGTCAGAGCATCAAAGGTTGACCACAATACTGAAACAGTATCATTCAATATTGTCGCATCTGGTATTGGTACAGACTTCTTCCTTCTCAACGGGTCTTCAGATGTGGTGAATGTAGCATCGAACTATCAACTAGCAGTGCACTATCGTAATAGTACTGGTGAAGGGCTCTCTGGTGCAGTAATCGAAGTTGTAAATGTGGTTCCAGCTTCAGGATTAGCGTTCGCACCCCTCCAATTTCATGGAAATGGCACATATTCCATCCTCATAAGTGCGCAGAATGTTGGTGTCTACTCAATCACACTGCGGGCTAGTCTCACTGGATATGACTCGCAGTTAACAGTATTCACGCTTGTCGTTTCTCCTCTATCCAGCTCACTATCTGTGGACCCTGTTGTTTACTCAATCTCAGTAGATAGCAACTATACCTTGTTTGTCACGTTCTCCAATCTGACACATCATGGTCTAGAGAATGCCTCAATCTCTGTTATTTCCGTAGACCCTCCGTCTGGCCTCTGGATATCTGGAACGACAGATCTTGGTTCGGGTCTCTATTCCATAACGTTAATCCCATCAGCTGAAGGTACCTATAACTTGGTTCTCACCGGAGCTTTGGAAAACTATCAGAATAGTACCACTCTCTTCACATTAGTGGTCACAGAGGTCTCAACAAATCTCGGGACATCCGATGGCCAAGTCTCTGGATTCACCAACTTTACCGATACTTTCGAGGTTCTGCTTGTATATGAGCGGACTGATAGTCATGCAATTGTGTCTGGGGCTACGATTGAGATATCCTCAGTGGTGGGCTTAGAATATGATGTTGTAGAAACTCCACAGGGCTATTTGTTGACGATCAATCCAAATGTCTTAGGTAGATGGTCTCTCTCAATTCATGCTTCAAAGCCTCATTATAGAAACGCGAGCATGATCTTTGATTTCGAAGTTCGTGCGACTGTCACAAGTCTCACAGGTAATGGTCTTGCGAGCTCCCTCTACTTTGGTGTCTTGTATAACTTCATACTGTCATATGATTACAATAACTCGATTGGAATAGCTAATGCGACAATCAGTCCGACATACAGTGGTGTTCAAGGTAATCCCTTCTTGTGGATTGATCACAATAATGGGACCTATAGTTTCACAATGACAGCTGGTAAGCCAGGGTCTTACATTGTTTCCATTGCGTTCTCCAAGTATGGGTATGCCTCTGCTGAAAGTATCTATTCTTTTGAAATACTCGCAGTCCCCCTTGATGTTACGACATCCCCTCTCCCTGACTCATTCTATGGTTCACGCGTATACAGCTTAGACATCTATGTGAGTTCCAGCCAACATGGCGCATTAGAGGATGCTGAGGTCGCCTATTCAAACAGTCTAAACCCGTTCATACTCTCCGAGAGTTTCGGAAATGGGTGGTACAACATCACCTTCTCTCCAGAAACTGGCAACTTTTCCGCGGCTGTGATACAAATCAATAAAGATGGGTTTGAAGAAGTTGAAATTGAGTTTTCACTCTTTGTGAGTTCAATTCCGTTCAGGATTCCTGCTGAATACATGTTGAACAATACTTACTCTCTACTTCAGGGAACAAATCTTGACCTCGTTCTGCACCTAATTGCTGATGATACCGAGGAGCAGCTATCTGATGCCTTAGTATCATTCTCGATTCTGGGAACTGGGATAAGTGGGACCTTCGAAAATCATACTGATGGCAGCTATATTGCGGCCATTCCTGTACCATCAGAAGCGAGTACCTACAGCCTTAGGATCCTCATTCAAAAGAATCAATTTCGAGACATGGTCATTGACATCGTCCTGATATCAGTGGTCGATTCTGAAGCGTTAGTAAGAGGTTACATGTTTACTAGTCTTCAAGTGGCAGCACTCTTGCTGGGAGTTGGGTCTGTGGTCTATGCGGGAAGACGGCGTCAGAACCGAATTTCCAGACAAAGGCGAGTTGAGCTCCTTGGGTTCAGAGAACGGTTCAATGATGCTAGCAATATCATTGGTTTCCTGATTATTCAACGTACCAATGGGCTTCCCATATATTCCAAAATAATCAAAGGTGGGTTTGAGATGTCCATCATTAGTGGATTCATCTCTGCTATCTCAAACTTCTCTGAAGAGTTACGGACCGAGGAGAAACTATGGACTGCAATTCCAATATCTGAAGTTGTTACAGCAGTACATACCGAGGCGCTCATTTGTTCTCTTCTCACTGTTGATGCACCATCTCGTACCCTAATCGAAAACCTTGAAGAGGTTGCAATTCAGCTTGGTTCTAAGTTCGATTCCAATCCAGATCTCTTGAGTGCTATCAGTCGCAGTTCAGAAACCGCCTTGGGATACAAGGACGAATTCGACCACCTTTTTGAGACTCACTTTGATTTCAAGATTTTAATCAGCTATATGTCCTATGACGCCGCTCAGAAAGGCAAGTTTCCACAGATCGCAGAGATTTTCGATAGTACAGATGTATCTCCTCCATTTACAACCAGCGAGCTTGTTGCACTCTTGTTAGCTTCTGGGCTTGAGGAGAGGAGAGCCTACGCTATTGTCATAGAAGCAATCGAGGCGGGATTCCTCAGTTCAGTAAAAGATCGAACAAGCAGTGATTGAGTGGAACTATCTGTATGAGGACATAAACGCCTGTTCAAAGGTTGACTCTTTTGCCACTTTATGTTGTACTGCTTGTGCTAGCGGAGTCTGCTCCATTGTCCAATTCATCTCCCTTTTGACAGCAGGTGTTATGGATTTCAGAAGGTCTTCATCGAACGGGGGTCTGAGATATCTTGATGCAAGGCTGAGGAATTCATTCAACCGTTGCTTCGTTCGGTTCTCTCTACGCCGCCAGTAGTAGCCATAATTATAGCTTCTATTGTTTGTACGCTGTTGCCAGATACCAAGCTCCCTGCTGAGCTTCTTAATCCGTATCGCAAAGTACTGATGGACTGACTTCATCTTTTCTACGCCAGAGATTTCCAGCATCTTGGTAAGTGCAGCCTTAGATGGTCTGTCATATCCTATCTGTTTGATGATCACAGCTGCCTTCGACCTAATGGCATCCTCCCCTTCCTTCCCTAGTTCTGCTAAAGCCAGAACACTGGCACGTACAACAGGTCTACTCTTGTCCAGAAGACACGGTGATATCAACTCAACGAGGTCTGTTGGCTCTTGTTTTCCTAGAGATTCGATCGCTATTGCTCTGGTTGTGTTTCCTTGAGCCTTTAACAACTCGATGAGGGTTTCTCTACATTGAGGCGAATAGATACCCCCTAGACCCCTGATCATGGCTTCGCCCTCTTTGGACAAGTATCGCCCTTGGTTGACTACCCGTTCTTTCAGGACATCAATGGATAACTCATGACCAACTCTCCCAAGAGCATCTGCTATTGCAATCCGGACCTTGCGGTTCTGTTCGAGTGGTAGACGATGATGGAGGAAAGACAAGGCTCGTGAGTCCTCAGTTTGGCCAAGTCTTCTAGCCGCAGCGGCTCGATGTCCCGGGGTCTTATACAGAGCAAGACGCACACCATTTGCGAGGATGTCAGCAGTCGCCTTGGTGCATCTTCCTCTGAATACTGGATTACTCCCAAGAGTCCGGTATCGCTTGTCCATGTCCACCTCTTCAGCGAGTTCTCCTGTGATCTTCTTCAGAGCGTTTGCTGCGGTCTCGGTTATCTGCTCATCCAACCATGTCCGTCGTCGCCAACGATAATATCCGGTCGTCCCTGAATTCTCATGTGGCTTTGAGCCATCGGTCATGAGTATCTGGAACCCATAGTATGTTCCGAGCACGTCAATCCTTGATGGGTTTCCCTCCAACTGCTCAAGCTCCCGTTTACGAGCGTCAATGACATCCTTGACCAGAATCACATACGGAGTCAATGTCATAGATTCAATGTCTAAGAAGTAGGTGTGTCTGGTCTCGATCTGTTCCTTCAGGATGTTCATCACATGTTCAGTTGCATTAGCTCGAACCTTACGGAGATTGTCACCATCCAGAGATGCAAACTCCTTGAGAACATCAGAATCTGTCCCACCTACGGATTCCAGTTGCAGGAGGGCGACCACTGTGTCCTTGGCTTTTCCTACAGAGCGGCAATGCTCAAGAAGACGTAAGAAGTCTTCCCATCCCTCCTTCTTGATATGTTCGTCTGCTTGTTTCTCTAACTCAACATATTGCCGTCGAGTAGCTAGTCTTTCAATAGTCGTTTGCTCCATCATAACTCCCTTATTTCGTCAGTCATGTGGGTATTTGAACCCCACAAATAACTGGAACACGTGTTCCAAGAATCAGTTCACAACCCTTACGCAGTCCCTTGTTCGCAATGTCACTGTGCTCTTCTACGGATAATGAGAACTACCACAACCAAAGCAGCAGCGACTGGTAGAATGAGTGCAAGCAACAGGGGATCAAACCCTGGTAGCGTCGTAGGACCTGACTCCTCCATCTTAGTCCAGTTGTTACTATCATACGAGTATGTCCATGTGTCATCATATGCAGTTATTTCAACAGTCGCTCCACCAAAGAGGATAGTAACATCATTTTCTGAATCGAACACGAGTCCTGTGTTTATCCTACTTGCAGGGGCAACATCTGGATAGCGACGAGTCCATGTGTTTGCGAGCGCGTCGTACACCCATGTGCGGTCTACAGCATAATCGCCTATCTGTCCCCCGAACAGGATGCACTTCTGGTTCACTGAATCATATGTCATTGAAGGCCATTTCAGACGATCTGGGGTCCCAGTCGGAGTGAGCTCTGTCCAATTGCTTGTTACTGCGTCGAAGGTCCATGTGTCATCCTGATGGCCTTGCGACATAGTGTTTCCTGATGTCATAACGATTTTGTTGATTGCCTCTTCATAGACCATGACATGTCCGTATCGTGCGAGTGGAGATGTTGCAGGTGAGAGGTCGGTCCATTCCCTTGTGTCACAGTCGAACTTCCAAGTGTCATCAGTCTCCAATCCATCATCTCCGAACCCTCC
>CAYOSZ010000076.1:0-8558 GCA_964406715.1 uncultured Ignavibacteria bacterium
TCTTAGTGATAACCGATGCAAATGTAGGGGCAATTCATGAATTGCCCCTACAAAGGCAACTTCAATCAAAACAGGTCTTCTTTTAATCTTTCTTCCCTTATTATTTTATAAAAATTTTTAGCTTCTTCTTTTCTTACGTTGCGCAAAGGAATATCCAACACTTCCACTTCCAGGGTTCTGTTGGCGAAATTTATGGTTATGATCTGTCCTGGTTTCACCTCTCTTCCGGGTTTTGCCGCCCGGCCATCCAAAAACACTTTCCCCTTCTCACAGGCTTGCTTAGCCTGGGTGCGTCTTTTTATCAGCCGGGTATCTGAAAGGTAACTATCCAGGCGCATGAGGTGATTGATTTTAGCGGCGATATGCACCATATGGTGCATATCAGAAGACTGCCGATTTGTCCTTTGGCGAAGTCGAAGGACCGTAGACAGCGGATGTTCTACAATCTCATCTCCACATAAGTATCCTGGCGCAATTTCTCCACCCAGGTGGTCACCAGCTCGTTGGTCTTCTTGCGACGAACCATGTCTTTGATGGCGTCCCAATCATCCTCCAAGGTGACCTTTCTTTGTTCTCTTTTGTCCAGGATCTTGAGAATGTGGACGCCGAATTGGCTTTTCAAAGGCGGGCTCACCTGCTCGACGTTTAAATCCCTTACCCCCTCTTTGAATTCCGGGGTCATCTGATCTACCGGATACCAGCCCAGCTCTCCCCCTATCTTTCTTGACTCCTCATCTACGGAGAATTGTTTGGCCATCTCCGTGAAATCCGCTCCCTCCAGCAGCAAATGGTAGAGACTGTCCGCAAACTGTTCAGCTTGAAGGGTGTCTTTCTTATTTGGAGCAACCAGAAGGAGAATATGCCGGGCGTGCACCTGATCGTCTCTTTTTCCCTCCACCTTTATGACATGAAAGCCCAATTCGGTCTCTACTACGTCACTGATTTCTCCCGGCTTGAGGGCGAATGCTGTCTGCTCGAATTTCGGAATCATATCCCCCTTTTTGAAGAACCCCAGATCCCCTCCCTCTTTGCCGGTGGGATCGTCGGAATACAAAGAGGCCAGCTGAGCGAAATCTTTGCCCTTCTTCGCCATTTCCACTATGTTCTCTCCCACACTCCTTAAGGAGTCCAACGTCTCCTGAGACGTTTTTATCTCCAGCAGGATGTGGCTTAGCTTTATGGCATTGGGTTGATCGGGAATGCTGTCCTTATAGGTCTGGTAAAAATCTTTTACCTCCCTGGTTGAAACCGATACCTTGGAGAGCTTGGAGGCTATCAGCCGATCGATCATCATCTGGTTTTTTATCTGTTCTCGGTATTTTTTCCTAAGCTCGCTTTCGGTTAAGCCCTCAGATTTGAGTTGTTCCTTGAATGCCTCTTCGGAGAACTCCGATTTCACCTTTTTTAATTGCTCCTTTACCGCCTCCTCCACCTCCCTGGGGGTCACCTGGATGGTGGTATCTTTTTTCGCCGCAAGTAAAAGTAACTTATCGTTGATCAATTGATCCAGAAGTTCTTTTTTTAGCTGGCTTGTTTGGGTTGGACTTTGCAGTTCAATTCCCGTCTGATTGGCATATATCTGCAGCTGCATGTCCAGCTCGGATTCCAAGATGATCTGGTCTCCCACCACCGCCACGATCCTGTCTAAAACCTGCTGGGCGGATGACAACCCGTAGAGAAGGTGTAAAAGGCAGATAAGGAGAAAAGTTAGCCTTCCCAAAGAGAGCGGATGTTTTTGCTTACACGTTTTCATCTTCATATAAACTTCCCTCATCTTGCGGTTTTCAAATACGGCGTAAACCCGTTTCAGAAGTTTGTGTTTCCGGCAGGGATGAAGTTGTGTAACAATCACTCAATCCGACATCTGTGTCGGATCGGCTGAATTGACTTGGGATTTTTTGTGCTACGACGATATGTTCTGCAAAGGGCTTAAACTGGGGAGGAGCAGGTTGTCTTCCGGGATTCCACGTAAATGCACTCCCTGGCTTCATGAGCTATTCCATCCTGCTTCTTTCCTCAATCGGCGCCGATCAAAAGAGGATTTAAGAGCAGATCTACGAAAAGACGTATTTATCTGGTCACCAATAGACTGAATGGGACGACCGGACGGTCTTTCATCCCTCCCGTTTCCGGTTGAGACAAGGGATTTAACCTTGTTCGGCCGGCACTTCCTCCTTTTCCTGCACCGTGGACTCTATCATATCATCGTAGATTTCGATTTTGTATCGAGACTTGGTGTTTTCGATCCACATCTGATAGATGTTATTATCCTTCTCCTGGCGGGCCATCCTGATCACCTTATCTTTAACTTCCTCCAGAGGCTGTGGTCTCTCCTCGGTCTTATCCTCCAGTTTGATTACCGCATAAGCTTCGCCCAATTGACGATCATTGATCTTTATGGGGCCATCCAGGCTGCCCTTATTCATCTGCATACCGGCATCAAAGAGCTCCGGATAACGGGTACGGGTGAACTCTCCTAAATCTCCCCCTGAGTTTTTGGCATAGGTTCGGATGGTCTTCTCCGTGGCTAACTTGGAGAACTCCGCTCCCTTATTTAGTTGTGCAAGAACGCCTTCTGCTTCTTCCTTGGTTTTCACCAAAATCTCCCTCACCTTGACCTTGGATTGGATGGTGAATCTATCCTTATGTTTATTGTAGTAACTTGTGATTTCCTCCTCGGATATCCCCACCCCCTTCAGGATGACCTCATTTTTCATCCTCACGGCCATTTCTTTCTCTTTTACGGTCGTCCATTCCTTTCTGAAATCCTTATTCCCCTCCAGGTTCTGTTCTTGGGCCACGTCCAGAAGGATGTCCTTTAAGAAGTTTTGAAATCCCATCTCCTCAATCTTCTCCCGTTCGGATAACCTGGGGCGGTAGCGTTGAGGGATCTGGTTGAAATCTTGGGCAAACTTCTTCACCGTGATTTCTCCCTTGTCACAGGAGAAAATAATCATGTCATTCTCTTCGGGCGAGAATTTGTCTAAATCCAGAAGATCGGCCGGCCTTTGCAAGCTCAGGCTATCCGGCGGCATCTCCATTTTTTTCGAAACCAAAAGGTCCATGGCCTCCTGGTTTATCTTGAAATCCACGTTATTCCTCAGCCGGGTGAAATACTCCTTCATCCTTTTTTCTCTTTTGACTTGATTCAATCTGGGCAGAATCTGGTTTTTCATCTCCTCGTAAGGGGGCTGTTCCACATCCTTAAACTCTTCCAACTTGATTACGTGCCATCCATAGGCGGTCTTGAGCGGCTTGGAGATTTCCCCCTCTTTCATCCTGAAAGCCACCTCCTGGAATTCAGGCACCATCTTTCCCCAGCTGAAGAATCCCAGGTCCCCGGAGTTGTCCTTGACCGTCGGGTCTATGCTTTTTTCCTTGGCCAGTTGGGCGAAATCCGCCCCCTCTTTCAGCATCTTATATATGTCACCGGCCTCCTCTTCGGTTTCCACAAGTATATGCCAGGCGTGCGCCTCTTTTTGCATCATCTGGTATTCCCTCTTAAGTTCCGATTCTGTGGGTTCAGACTTATCCACGACCTCCTTCTGATACAAAACTCGTAGGATCAAGCGTTCTTTCTGTTTGGCAAAATTGGTGTCGGCTTCCACCGCGTTGTCAATGCCCTCCTTGTAAGCCTCCATAATCACCACCTGGTCTCCGATCATCTTGTCAACCAGTTCCTTTTTACGCTGCAGTTCCGGTATGCCCTGAATGATCAGGCGGGAAGCGTTCTTCCATTCGCCTTCCAGATCCTCAACCGTAATCGGTCGGTCCCCCACCCGGGCAACGACTTTCTCCTCCATCTTGGTACCACATCCGGACAATGATACCAAAACGAACATCCCTGCCAACATCAGTATGATTGCTTTCTTCACCTCGATCCTCCTTTGGTTAAAGAAAACCTGGGTTTACGATATATACATCCTCTGCCTCCGCATAGGAATATCTGCCAATATAAGAATACATCACAAGCTTTGCAAGAGTTTTTTAACAAAAAGAGTTTTCCTCTGCTTTTCATCCTTGAGCTGGACCAAGAGCTTAAGTGTCTGGTCGACTGCAAATTCCAAGGGCAACTTGATCTTCTGCCTGAGATTTTCTATCTCCTTTTTTCCCATCTTCTTCTCCTCGGAGAACTGCAGCATCAGAACGTCCGCCTTTAAAGAGAGCCGGGATATCCCCAGATGGGAGGCCATGATCTTGGCGCAGGTGAAATTCAGAAGATCTTCCACCTCCTGCGCCGGGATTCCGAACCGGTCAACCACCTCGGCCTCCACCTCCTTGATCTCTTTTACAGATCTGGCCTCGGAAAGTTTCTTGTAGATTTCAACCCTCTGCTGGCTGTCGGGCACGTATGACTCCGGGATATATATGTCCAGATCGAATTCCATTTTCACCTGGGCCGGCTTTTCAATCCTCTCTCCTTTGAGTTCCCTCACGGCCTCATCCAGAAGCTTGCAGTATAAGTCAAAGCCCACCTCCTGGATGAAGCCATGTTGCTGTGGTCCCAGGAGATTTCCCGCCCCCCGTATCTCCAGATCCCTCAATGCCAGATGAAAGCCGGAACCCAGCTGGGTGAACTGTTCCAAGGCTTTCAGCCTCTTCCGCGCCGTCTGACTTAAGATCTTAACCTTCGGTATCAGAAGATAGGCATAGGCTCTCACGTTGGACCTTCCCACCCTTCCTCTCAGCTGGTAGAGCTGAGCCAGACCAAACCTATCGCCCCGGTCTATTATGATGGTATTCACGCTGGGAATGTCTATGCCCGACTCGATGATGGAGGTGACCAGAAGAAGGTCGTATCGATGGTTTAGAAAATCCAGCATCACCTTCTCCAAAAGACTCTCCTCCATCTGCCCGTGAGCGATGGCCATTCTGATCTGAGGGACCAATTCCTTTAAAAATCTGTACATGGCCTCAATGGTCTGCACCCGGTTGTGAACGAAGTACACCTGCCCTCCCCGGTCCACTTCCCGGAGAATGGCATCGGCGACGAGTTTCTTGTCGAACTCGGTGATCTCGGTATGGATGGGAAGCCTATCCTTGGGCGGGGTGTTGATGACGGACATGTCTCTGGCGCCCAAAAGGGAGAGCTGAAGGGTTCGAGGAATGGGTGTGGCAGTTAAGGTGATAACGTCGACCAGTCGACGTAATTTCTTTATCTTTTCCTTATGCGTCACCCCAAATCTCTGCTCCTCGTCAACGATTAAAAGTCCCAGGTCCTTGAATTGCACGTCTTTCTGGATGAGACGATGGGTGCCGATAACCACGTCCACCTTCCCTTCTTTTAAGTCCTGCACTATCTTTTTCTGTTCCCTCCTGCTTTTAAACCGGGAAAGCATTTCCACGTTCACCGGAAAACTCTTCAGCCTTTCGGAGAAGGTGACGAAGTGCTGTTGAGCCAGGATGGTGGTGGGGACCAACAGCGCCACCTGCCTGCCGTCCATCACTGCCTTGAAGGCGGCCCTGACCGCCACCTCGGTCTTACCATATCCCACGTCCCCGCAGATCAAGCGGTCGGCCGGGACCTTCTGCTCCATGTCCGTTTTTACGGCGTCGACGGCGGCAAGCTGATCCGGGGTCTCCTCATAGATAAAGGAGGCTTCCAACTCCTTCTGCCAGACGTTATCGGCGGAGAAAGCATTTCCCGGTTTGGCTTTTCTTTCCGCATAGAGCTGAATCAACTCCTGAGCCATATCCTGAATGGCTCTTTTGGTTTTCTTTTTCAGCTTCTCCCAACCGGTTCCGCCCAATCGGGATAGGGTGGGGGCGCCTTCCTTTCCCACAAACCGGTGTACCCGGTTGAACTCCTCAATGGGCACGTACAGCTTATCCCCACCCAAGTAGACCAGTTTCAGGCACTCCCGTTTACGCCCATCCACCTGCAGGGTCTCAAGTCCGGCATATCTGCCGATTCCGTGGTCTATGTGAACCACGAAATCTTCTATGGAGAGGGCAGAATAGGAGGAGAGGGCGATCCCCTCGTTGAATCTCCTCTTACGCCGGCGCCAGAAATATCGGGAGAAGATCTGATGGTCGGTTAAAGCCACCAAACCTATTTGGGGAAAGCTGAAACCCCCGGAGAGGTTTTTCACCTCCCAAGCGATTCCCTCCCCCCGGTCGTCCAAAAGCTCGATCAATCGTTCCTTCTGACCAACATTGTCACAAAAGATGAAGACCTTTTGCCTTTGAACCCGGTAGTTTTTGATCGATTCTTTGAGCAGGTTCACATTTCCCCCGAACACCTCCGGCTCTTTCATTCCCAGATCGAACGCCTCTCTTTTATCTGCTAAAGAAAGATGGACAATGGACTTGAATTGATTTGCCTTGGCCCAAAAGCTTTCCGGCTTGCCCCATAGATCTTGAGGATTCAAAGCTGCCTCTCCCTTGGCCTGAGCCTCAGCGAACAATCTTTCGGTTTCCTGATAAATCTGATCCAGTTCGCCTTCGATCAGGGAGGGATCGTCTAAGAAAATGATGGAATCGGAGGAGAGATAATCCAAAATCCGGGCAGAGGGTAGTCCAAACAGACTGGCCAGCCACTCCAGCCCGGGAATCTCTTCACAAAACTGCATTTTCTCTCTTAAGTTTTCCGCCTGATCCGGTCTTAATTTCGAGATGGACTCCTCCAGCTTTTCGTCGCTTATCAACACCTCTCTTCTGGGCAGGATTAAAGCAGAGTCTATCTTCTGTATGGATCTCTGATCCAGTACGGCGAAAGTGCGAATGGATTCGATCCTATCTCCGAAAAACTCTAATCTCATCGGATCAGGTAGAGAATACGGAAAGACGTCTAAGATTCCCCCCCTTATGCTGAAAGACCCCATCTCCTCTACCTGGGGAAATCGTTTGAAACCCAGATTCAATAAGTTTTCGGAAAGATCATCTATCTGAATGGATTCTCCTACCCTTAGCCTGATGCTCTTCCTCTTGAGTTCCTCGGGCCGGATGGTTTTTTCCATGCATGCCCGGACCGTGGTCACCACCACGGGTTTTTTCCCCAGTGCCAATTCATACAAGCCCTCCAATCTTCTCCCGATAACCTCGCTGTGTGGAGTTTTCAACTCATAAGGGAGAACCTCCCAGGTGGGAAAAAGCTTAACTTGCTTTTCCCCCAAGAATGAGACCAGATCCTCGTAGATCTTCCAGGCTTCCTCTGGATTTGAGGTTACGACCAGCAGAGGTGATTTCAGTTCTCTTTTCAGATAGGCTAAAAGCAGAGACTTTCCCGATCCGGCCAGGCCCGAAACCGAAACCTTCTTCTTGTCGGAAGCCAGGACGTCTTTAATCCCTCGGATACTCTCAGAGGTGCCTGCTAATTTCAATATCTCAGTCGGCATCAAACCGCCTGTTTGAACATCTTATTGTGCCCGGTGGTTCCCCCAGACCGTACCCCTGAATTCGCATCTTTAAGTCGGGCAGGGTCCCATCCCTCATCGTCCCATACAAGTATGGAGACAAAGTTCTTTAATCCTACACAGATAGAGGATACGTTTTGGCTGCTTTAAAATTGGAACGCGGGCTTCTAACATGAATGGAAACCGTAAGAATGGCTTCTTTGGAAGAGTATCATGATCTTCAAAAGAAGCTGACCAGAATCAAAAGTCAGAAGAAAATAAAACTTAAGTCTTTCGGGAGATCAAAATCATGCGGGGCGAGTCCAAGCTGTATTCCCTGAAGTCGAAGTCCCCGTACACCGATTCCAAGACGAAGCCGGCCTTCTTGAGCAAATTCAACATTTCGGCAAAGGAAAACAGTCTCAACGAGAAGGAATGTTCCGCTCTTTTCCCGTTTTCAAAGACAAGGGTGCGGGTGCTTTCCCAGCGGCTGGTGAACAGATCAAAGAAATTATCCTCCAGCATGATGAAATTCTTGTCCGGACGCCACCTTCTTCGCTGGAATCCCCGAATCAGCTGCTCGCGGTTTTTCAGATCCAGAAGAAAGAGTCCGTTTTTCTTTAAAGCCTTACACACCCCCTTGAGCACCTTCAGGTCGTCTTTTTCCTGGTCAAAGTATCCGAAGGAGGTGAAGACGTTCACCACCGCATCGAACTGATTCTCAAAGGGGAGCTTTCTCATGTCGCCCTTGATGAATTTTATCTTCAATCCCAACCCGGCAGCATCTTTTTTTGCCTTCTTGAGGAAAAAATCAGAGAGGTCGTATCCGGTGACCACAAAGCCATTTTGGGCCAGCTCAATCGAGTGCCTCCCGTAGCCGCAGCACAGATCCAGAATCGAGGCCTTGGATTTGAGATTCAACATCCTGAGGATGGAGCCCACCTCTTTGGAGGATCTTTTCTCCAACTCCTCGTAAACCTTCATATAGTTTTCATCGAAATACTTCTGCCACCAATACATGCGCTGAGAAAAATTAAAAATTCAGGTTCTTTTCCAATTTAGTTGTCATGGTTTTTGATAAGAGAAATTGTCTTCTTAGCTTGGGTAGCATAGCATGACGGAAACTCACCCCCTTATCCCCCTCTCTTCGCAAGAGAGGGGTTCACCCTGCCCTTCGGTCCTGAGACCTCAGGGTCGAAGGAAAGGGATTCACCCTGAAGGGGA
>CAYOSZ010000077.1:0-8551 GCA_964406715.1 uncultured Ignavibacteria bacterium
TCTTTTTTCATTTTTGTTTTCCTCCACCACCCGGATTAGGTTTCTAACACTAAATTCCTCGTCTTTTGCATTCATGCTTTCCACCACCCCGTCGGTGTACATGACCAGGGTATCACCGGGGCGCAAGTCCACGGTCGCCTCCTGGTAGGTTTTGGTTTCGTCGATGCACAAAAGCAGATCTCCTTCGGCCAACTGGCTATATCCCTCCTCCCGAAAAAGCAAAGGCGGTTCGTGTCCGGCTGAGGTGTAAGTCAGTTTCTTTTTGGACAAATCCAGAACTGCATAGAGGACGGAGAGAAAGGATGCCCGCTTCTGGCATTCATCCAGCAGATGCTGGTTTAAATGGGTTATCACCGATGAGGGATCAAGCAGCAGGGAATGAGCATCTTTTTCCAGGTACAGCTCTTTCAGTTTACCCAACTCCACCCTTGCCTTCGCTTTCAGTTCGGTCGCATCCAAGCCATGCCCCATGACGTCGAAGATGAAAAGCCCCATTTTATTTTTGTCTTTAGCAATAAAGGTGTCAAAGAAATCTCCGCCCGCAAACTCAGTGGGCAAGGATACAACAGCCAAATCCACCGGTCTTAAGGCTTGAACTCGTTTGAATTCAGGCTTCTGGGGAAGGAAGAAGCTCACCTCCTCTTTTTTGAGGAAAACCTTCTGATCTTTTCCCGACAACAGCTTTTTAAAATTTTGATATTCCTGCATCAGGATAGTACGGTGCCTTCTTTCCTCTTCGGCCAGCTGCAGCAGCAGGGATCTGCTTTCCTCAGAGGGTGACTTCTCGCTGGCATTGTGGTAGTAGTTGAATGCCTCTGTTTCTTTTTTTATGGCTCCCAACAAAATATCGAAGAATTCAGTGTTCTCTCTCATGAGGTGCCTCTGACTTTTGGTTACCCTTCACGTAAGAAGTTGATTTCGGATTATTCTAATCCTCACTCTTGTTTTTGTCAAGAAAAATTTCTCTTATCATGTGGATGGATTGTTCTTGGTTTACTTGCCCGATTAAAAAGGTTTTGACAACTTTTTCTGGAAGGGTATATTGATTGAAATGGACGTCTAAAATTCCCGTCCTCAAGAAACGGAGTGGTTACTATCATGAGATTTATAGAAAAGCTTCTGGAAGTTTCCCGCCGGAACAACTCTTTGGTGTGTGTGGGTCTGGATACGGACCTGCAAAAGATTCCCCGGCATCTTCTTAAGGAAGAGGACCCCACTTTTGCTTTTAACCGGAAGATCATCGACTCCACCTCCGATCTGGTATGCGCCTATAAACCCAACATGGCGTTCTATGAGGCTTTGGGTTCTAAAGGTTGGTATGCCCTGGAGAAGACGTGCCAGTATATCCCTAGGTGGATACCCATAATCATAGATGCCAAAAGAGGTGACATCGGAAATACCGCCAGGATGTATGCCCGGGCGTTCTTCGAGGGCTTGGATGCGGATGCGGTGACGGTCAACCCCTATATGGGTAAGGATGCCGTTTCACCTTTTTTAGAACATGAAGGTAAATGCGCGCTGGTGCTCTGCCTGACCTCCAATGAGGGTGCCAGGGATTTTCAGCTCTCCGAGATCGAAGGGAAGCCATTATACCAGATTGTAGCGCAGAAGGTTTTGAGTTGGAACCAGAAAGACAATTGTGGCCTGGTGGTAGGAGCAACCTACCCGGAGCAGTTAAAGAAGATCAGGGAGATAGCTCCATCACTGCCTTTTTTGATTCCGGGGATTGGTGCGCAGGCGGGGGAGATAGAGTCTACCGTGAAGTTTGGCACAGACCCAAAAGGGAAACTGGCCATAATAAACTCCTCCCGTGCTGTTCTTTATGCTTCGCCGGGCGAGGATTTCGATAAAGCGGCCAGAAAAGAAGCCTTGCGAATGAGAGACTCAATTAATCTCTATCGAGAGAAGAAGTAGAACCATTCTATTTGATTGAGCGATTTATCAACCGTATAGGGAAGAAGTCCAGACATACATTATAACAGGTGGATGGAGCTAAAGCTCCACCCCTACATTCCTCCCTTCCCGCTGATTTTCCCGGATGGATACGTTCGTGCTTGGCTGGTAGGTTTCGCCAAAGAGGGGAGTGGACAAGCGTGGGTCCGAAATGGAGGAGCCTTTCGGACAAAGAAAGGAATGCGTCGGATAGTCCCCCGTACGGGTGTTATATCCGACCGACAGACTTGTTTCTCTGATCTTCTTGCTTGGGCTGGAAATCTTCGAAGCTTTTGGCTAATCTCTTGAAACTGTATTCAAACAGGACAAAAACGTTTTTATCTCGGTCGTTTTTCCCCAGATAGCGGTCGTCTTCGGTTCTGTCCTGAGCTACCGTGAATTTCTCTTGGCTACCATCCGAAAATGTTAGTTTGAGTTCGAAGCCAGGCTTCATGAGAGTAAATGCTTCGGCTTCTGGCCTGGTGGCAAAGGCGTCTGCTTTTATGTTGGTCAGAGTTTCAATATAATCTTGCACCGCCTGACGGTCAGCCGGTGTGACCTCTTGATAAGGATGCCGGCTTAACTGCCACAGGGTATCTTCCTTAGTCAACCTGAATTTTCGTCCATCCCGGGCGAATTCGATCTCTTCAGCCTGCCTGGCATCAAAGGTGAAAATCCCCCGGTCTTTCCATAAATCTGTTTTGCGATGGGCTATGCGGTTGAAAATCCCCTTAGCTAAGTATACTTCGTCAGAGTCTGTTTTCCGGAGATAGGCATGAAGAAGATCCTCAGAGATTTTTCCGATGACCACCGATGCCAGCAGATTCTCGCTATCATAGAAATCCAGCTGATTGCCCGTCAGGGAATCCACCTGAAAAGTAAATTGCTTATCCGGATTGGTGGAGATGATTTCCCCCACCTCCAGATGGCTGGCCATGCTCAACATCTGGCCTATGACCCGATTATCCGCCCGGAATGAATCGGGCTCGACCATATACCACTGCGGGCCGACCTTCTCAAAGGCCAGCCTGGTATCGAATAAGGTGAACTGGAACCGGTTCACCGAGGCGCTGTCCAGCTGGAGAAAGTTCTCAACCTTTTCCGGGCGAAAGGTCGTTTTCTCCTCTTGGACCAATAGGAAGTAAATTAACACAAAGATCGCCAGGATTCCCAACAGGATATACAGAGGCTTTTTCATAAGTGCCAGGGGCTATGAATTAAAATAGGCTTGTCTTTTTGACCCGTCTTCTTATCTGCCATCGGACCACGCCGAACACGATCACCAGGAAGGGCAGACCAAAAGTACTGCCGTATTTGATCGATTTCTTTGTTCCGGATGAGAGCTGCTTAAGAGGTCTGGGGCTGACCTGTTTGGAACGTATGGCTATCAAAACCTCATCCTGTGATAGCCAGTCCACCATGTTAAGGAAGAATGACAGATTGTCCGTCCCTCTTAGATTTCGATCTTTAATAAAATCGGCGTCCGCTGCCACCACCATTCGGGTCTCCGGGCTCTGCGTTAAAATTGAATCGACGAAGCCCACCTCCGCTTCAATTTCCGATACATCCTTATCCGAGAAATTGCTTTGGAAGCTTCCCTGGAGAGTAGCGGCCAGAATCAGACTGCCCGGGAAGAAATCCTCCCGGTTAAACTCCCTGAACGGATTTATCTCGAAGGGGGCCACCTGAACCCCGCTGCTTTTTGAGGACCGAACCAGGGGATCAAACCGAATGCCTCTGCTCGAGGCCAAGCTGGAATCAAGCGAGCTGACGAAATTGAAGCTCACCGTTCCTAAGTCTTTGACGATTAAGCTGTTTTTATTAAAATCGGTGGCTACGGGAAAGAAAGGGTAGTTAATGATGTTTTGAACCGAATAAGAGCCCTGTTGTTGAGTAACCCCGATTCGGTTGCACTGCATATCTATTACCAGATCGTCGTTTATCTTTATCCCGTAATTTTCAAGATATTCCTCCAACCCCAAATTCAGCTTCTCCGCGGTTGCCTGCTGGATATCAACGTCCATTTGATTGAGTAAAAATGCCAGCTTGCCGCCCTTCATCAAAAACTGATCAATCCAGAATCTCTCATACTCAGATAGTTGCTTTTTGGGTCCCAGGATGATCAGGACTCTGACGCTTCCGGGGATTTTCTCTCCTTCGTCTAAGTTTATCTTTTTGATCTCATAGTGCCGGTTCAACGCCTGGTTCAGATAGGTAAGCTCGGTCTCCAGATCAGGTCCATCCTTGCCCACCAGAAAACCTATGGACGTGGGGATTCGGGTGGAAAGTCTCTTAATGGCGCTGGTGAGATCGTACTCCAGCCCGGAGATGTTCTGGACTACCGGAATGACCTCCTTTTTGTCCTCAAAGAGGAGCACCAGTCCCATATAGACTTTCTTTATTTCGATCTTGTCATCCTTAAGCGCATTCACCTGAAGCGGGGGGATTCCATATCTCTGGGCCTCCAGCTCTTTTTCCTCGTTCGGGTCGATCATCTCCAGCTTCAACTTCCCTCCGGCATAGGCCTGGTAGTCCTCCAACTGGTCTTTCAGATATCTGGCATGGCTGTTATATGGAGGAGGAAGATCCCGGGTGAAGTAGACCTTGATGATGAGCCGATCATCCAGATTGCGCATCACATCTTTGCTGGCTTTGGACAGGCTGAAGACCTTGCCCTGGGTAAGGTCGAGACGGGCAAACAGATTCACAGAAATCAGATTCAGTACCAGAAGTATGGCTACGATCAGAAAGAATGTGGCGGCGGATGAAGCGCCATGTTTGACGTTTTCCTTCATCTGTAAGTCTACCTCCACTTCCTGCTTTCCAGAGCTCTCACCGCCAGAAAGAGGAAGAAAAAGATAAGCGATAGATAATAGATTAAGTCCCTCGAGTCTATCACCCCTCGTGATATGTTGGAAAAGTGATAGCTGACGCTCAAATACTCGAAAAAAGAGGCCAGGAGGGTGGGCATGAAAACCAGAACCTTGTCCAGCATAAACAAAGCGAAGATGATTACGAAACCGGTGATGAATGCCACGATTTGATTCTCAGTCAGGCTGGAGGTGAACACCCCAATGGAAAGATAAGCTGCCCCTAAAAGGATCAGGCCGATGTAACCCGACACCACCGATCCGTAATCAAAATCACCTATCCCGGAAAGGATAAGGACATAGATAAAGGTCAAGATCACCGCCACCACGATCAGAATCAAACCGGCAAGAAATTTGCCTAAGATGATCTCGTAATCCCTGACCGGAAGGGTAAGGAGAACCTCGATGGTGCCGCTTCTTTTTTCCTCAGAGATCAAACGCATGGTTACGGCTGGCACGAAAAACATGAAAATAAATGGTATAATGTTAAACAGATTTCGCAGAGAGGCTTGGTTGACCAGGAACAGATCGCTGAAGAAAAACCAGCCGGAAAGCAAAAGGAAGATGGTAATCACGATATAGGCGATGTTAGAGTCAAAGAAGCTTTTAAGCTCCTTTTTACAGAAAACGGCTACGTGGTTTGACGTCATACTTCTCCTTAAGAAGTGGTCAACTGCCGGAAGATGTCCTCTAAGCTCGCCTTTTCCTTTCTCATCTCCAGAAGGACCCAGCCATTCTCCACGGCCAGACGGAAAAGCTTTTCGCGCAGGTCCACTCCTTTGGCGCACTCTAAGGTGAACTTCTTAAGATCATCTCCGTTTGATGAGATCTGCTCCACCTTTTCCACATTTTCCAGATTCGCCAGTTTGTCCTTCACGTCCTCCAACGACGTCTTGAGTTCAAGATAGATCTGCTCTCTTCCCTGAAAGCTCGACTGAAGCTCCGCCGGCGAACCATCCGCCACGATCTGGCCCTGGTTTATGATCAACACCCTTCCGCAGGTGGCTTCAACCTCCGGAAGAATGTGGGTGCATAGGATCAGGGTCTTCTCCTTTCCCAACTCCTTAATCAGGCTTCTGATTTCGGCTATCTGATTGGGATCCAGACCGCTGGTGGGCTCATCCAAGATCAACACCTGAGGATCATGCACCATGGCCTGGGCCAGACCTACCCTCTGCCGGAATCCCTTGGAGAGTTCACCGATGTTTCTGTTTATGACCGGAGCCAGTCCACAGATGTCAATCATCTCCTTGGTTCTCCGGTTCCAACTGCTTTTGGCGATTCCTCTGATGCCCATGATAAAATGGAGGTAGTCTGAAACGATCATCTCCGAATACAGGGGGGCGTTTTCGGGTAGGTATCCGATCTTTTTTCTGACCTCCAGGGAGTGCTCGAACACGCTCTGCTCATCCACTTCCACCCAGCCGGAGGAAGGAAGCATATAACAGGTGATGATTCTGACGGTGGTGGTTTTTCCGGCACCGTTGGGCCCCAAAAAGCCCAGGATCTCACCGGC
Organism: uncultured Ignavibacteria bacterium; assembly: GCA_964406715.1. GTDB lineage: Bacteria > Zixibacteria > MSB-5A5 > MSB-5A5 > SM1-73 > SM23-73-3. The sequence goes on from CAYOSZ010000077.1 coordinate 6,319, forward strand.
GTGAACGTCGAAGCTGACGTTATCCACCGCCGTCAATTCACCAAATGTTTTAGTTAGGTTCTTTACCTGAATCATCTCAAACTCAATCCAGCATTGTTACTAAATACGCTGTTTTACTTAATCTGATGAATATTTATATAAAAATTTTTCACGGATGTCAACGGAAATTCTGAAGAATTTATGAGTTGCAGGGATGCGGTATCCGCTGCTGGCCCCGGACGTCCCATCCTGATGCCGACTGCCTTTATGGTAACGGACGAAGCATCCGCTGTCAACTGGAGGGTGACCGCTCACGGAGTGCCGGTTATGGTAGCTGATCCAAATTGGCATTAGCAGCTAGGGAATGAATTTTTTTCTTGACTTAATTCGGGCGGTGTGGTAAATTGACAAAAGTCAGGGGGTGAGCGAAGTTGACGTGAAGTCTTTGAACTCTGTTTTGAGAACGACATGAGATTTTATTCGTTTTACGCTTGCCGGGCGGATTTGATAGGTAGGAGACAATGGCTTAATCTTACCGCTTGAATAACGCGTGTAATTGAACCTTCTCGGATGAACTATCTCTGAAGGTTTTTTATTTCCCAAAAATAAGATATGAATAGAGCACATCACATGCCTCTTGAGTCAAGATCGACGTTTTCCTTCCTGATTTTTCTTTTTGCTCTCTGTTTCTTATTCACACCACTTTCGATTAAAGCCCAAAAGACCTCTGAGGCGGAGGGTCAATCCATCCAGGAATTAGAGCCTCCCCCTGCTCCTCCCACCAACGTGGCGGCCCAGGACAATCCCGACGACAAAGGGGGAATCATCAATATAAGCTGGGACAGATCGGCTGACGATGGCGGGGGAGCCAATAATGTGACAGGTTACGAGATCCTCAAGTCTACTGAAAGAGACGGGGTGTATGAGCACATCGGAGGCGCTGCGCCCGGCGCAACCTACTTTTCGGACAGCAACGTCAGAAACAAGGTTAACTACTTCTACAAGGTGAAGGCGATTTCCCTGTCCGGTACCTCCGAATCTCTGCCTTCCATCCCGGCCTTTTCCAGAGTGCAGTGGTTTGACTTTTCCAGGCTGACTTTGTTCCTGCTGGCGGTGATTATAGGCTTCGCCATTTTCTACTTCATAAGTAAAGCCAAAGGCGGCAGGGAGCTTTATATCAGGAAGATCGCCGGACTGGAAGCGGTGGATGATGCGGTGGGCCGGGCTACCGAGATGGGACGAAAGATAATCTACATACCCGGCATCATGGACATGGACAGCATGCAGACCATAGCCGGGGTGACCATTCTGGGGAGGGTGGCCAAGCTGGCGGCTGAATACGAAGCCAAGTTGGAGGTGCCGGTCTCAAGATCTTTGGTTATGGTCACCTGCAGAGAAACGGTTAAGGAAGCATACCTTAATGCCGGAAGACCGGACGCTTACAACGACAACATGGTTTACTACCTAACCGATGATCAGTTTGGCTACGCCGCCGCTCTGGACGGACTCTTCATAAGGGAAAAGCCAGCGGTTGTTTTCCTTCAGGGTCAGTTTTATGCAGAATCATTGATCTTAGCTGAGACCGCCAATCTGGTGGGAGCTATCCAGATCGCCGGCACCGCCATGCCATCTCAACTTCCGTTTTTCTTTGCCGCCTGCGATTACACCTTGATCGGTGAGGAACTCTTTGCGGCCTCGGCTTATCTTTCCAGGGATCCCAAGCTGCTGGGGAGTCTCAAAGGTCAGGATGTGGGCAAATTCATCTTTCTTCTGGTCATCCTGGTGGGGGTGGTTTTTCTTACCTTGAATTCGATTCTGGACGTGAACCTGCCGAACCTGGCGACAATCTTCTAGCAGGGGATGTAAGAGAGCAATATGCGAAGAGAAGTTCCCTTAGTGTTGACCGCCATAGTAGGGCTGACCATGATAGTCTCCCACTTCATCCCGCCCTTCAACATTTTGAAGGATCTGTTTGAGGATTGGTTCTTCATCATAGCCGCATTTGCCATATATCTGGGGGTCCTGAATCTGCTAAGGGTCAACGCGGACAAGATATACAAAAAGCAGGCTGATGCGCCCTTTGGCCTGGTGGTGATTTTGGGATTTTTGGTGATAACCATACCCGGACTGTTTTTCTCCGGTGGCAGATCGATATATGGTTCTCCCGAGAGCCGGCATTCCCATTGCGTGTTCACGATCACCAGCGGCAGCCTCAGTTGCCGCGCCTTCTTCAGCGGCGCTTCGTAATACTCGG
>CAYOSZ010000078.1:0-8438 GCA_964406715.1 uncultured Ignavibacteria bacterium
GGGTTTCTACATCTGAATATGGCACCAATATCGGACCTTGGTCCGACTTGGTTCTGGAATCAGGAGTATTCAGCGTGACTTGCTACGCTGATGATGAGATTGGGAGTGACACATACACATTATCTGTTGTCAAAGAAGGAGGGGGCTCTACCGATGCGAATTTGCTCCAAAACATTGTCCAAAGCACGTACATTGCAGACAAAGTCCAAGTCCAGTTATACACAACCGCAGACACAAGGGTGGATGTTAATGCCGTTGTTGTCATAGATGTGACCCTGTTCTATGATTATGATGACACGCCGGTTACGAGCGGTATAGTAACAATCAATGGATTCGCAGCAACTCACCAAGGATCTGGTGTCTGGAGGTTTTCAGATGTTGAAACAGATGTTACGGCCTTAGTTTATAGTTTAGTCACTCATATCGGCGGACTGCATGGAGTGGATGTTGTTGATCAGAATGCCAAGTCCCTCACAGTGATCTGGGATAAGATAATTGTCAGAAGCTATTCTGCTGTTGACTCAAGGGTCAACATAAATGACGATGCGTTCATTGACGTCACGCTCGAGTACGAGTACGATGATTCGCCTGTTGTAGATGGCACAGTCACAATAAACGGACTTATCGCAAGCAATCTTGGATTAGGAGTGTGGCGTATATCGGATTCTGAGTCAATTGTGACAGCGAATACCTACAACACTGTGGCATGTGTAGGCAACACCTTTGGTATAACAGTAGTCGACCAGAACTCAAAGTCACAGCAGGTGATATGGGACCAAATCACTGTTAGTGGATATACTGCAAGCGATACTCGTGCCAATGTCAACGATAACGTGAACATCGATGTAACGCTCAGGTATGAGTACGATGACAGTCCAGTCGCAGATGGAACTGTCACGATTAGTGGCAGGGGTGCACTTCATCAAGGCGCTGGAGTCTGGAGAATCATTGACAGTGAAGCAACTGTGGTCCAGAATCTATATGACTTGGTCACATGCTCTGGCAATCTTTTTGGTATCACGAATGTTAACCAGAACGCCAAATCGCAGACTATAATCTGGGACAGAGTTATCGTTGTTTCCTATTCAACTGATGATAGTCGAATCAACATTAACACCGGTGCGAGTGATCATGTGACTCTTCGATACGAGTATGATTCTAATCCCGTTACTGATGGCACAGTAACTGTGAATGGAGTCGCTGCAGGTTACAGCGGGGTAAATGGAGTTTGGAATTTTGGAGCCACAGAAGCAACAGCACAGTCGGTAATCTATGACTTGGTTTCTGTTTCAGGAAACCTCTATGGCATATCCGTCGTAAATCAGAATGCACAAACCTTACAGCAAATCTGGGACTCTCTGACAATATCAATCACAGACCCAATCGACCAGAGAATAAACCTCAATGAGAATGCGACAGGGATTGCAGTATCAGCGACATACGACTTCGACGGTAGCGTATACAATGGATTCCTGATTCTGAATGATACTATATTCCAATATTCTACAGTTGGACAGAGAGGGTATGAAGTTCTTTCAGCGGGAGGCGACACGCATGGCATAACTACAATCGCTCTCAATGATCAGACCTATGCTATCTGGGATTCAATTTCTATCACAATATCCGTCACCGACCCAAGAATAAGTATAGGTCAGAATGCGTCTATCTATGTGAGCGCGGTCTATGACTTTGATGGGCAGACATATGATGGCACACTGACTTTGAGTGACACAACATATCTGTACAACACTGTGGGACTCCGCAGCTACACAGTCATTTCTACATCAGGAGACACATTTGGCATCACAGTGATAGGGACAAATGATGTGGAGTCTATCATCTGGGACAGACTACGGGTCACTAGTTATTCAGTAAGTGATGAGCGATGCAACATTGGGACAATCCAGACGGTAGCCGCTACAGTAATCTACGAATACGATGACATTGTGTTCACAGGCTCCAAAGGCACAGTCTACTTGAATGGGACAGGTATGACCTGGGATCCAGTGGACTATCGATGGGAGCAGCAGAGAAGCTCACCAACTATTGGTCAACTTGAGTTTGTTGTGACCTCTATAACAGACACCTTCCATGGAATAAACGCGGTCAGTCCCGGAGTTGGCGCCTCTGTTATCTGGGACTCCCTCACAATTTCAATGTCCATTACTGATAGTAGGATCAATATCGGTATGAGTGCAAGTATCCAAGTAAGTGCAGTCTACAACTATGATGGTGCTACCTATGATGGGACATTTACCCTTAACAACACACAGTTCGCGTATCCTGTGGCTCAGAAACAGGGCTACACCATTGCAACAGCCACTGGAGATGACACTTATGGAATCACAGCAATCGGTTCCAACGACGAGGTATATTGCATCTGGGATAGCTTGACCATATGGTTTGGAGACCCAATAGACCAGAGAATCAATGTCAATACGAATGCGTCGGGAATCACAGTATCGGCCACATACGATTATGATAGCACACTGTACACTGGCACACTAGTGCTCAACAATACTCTCTTCCAATACGGCCTTGCGCAAAGGCAAGACTACACAGTGAGTTCTGCTCTCGGGAATGATGCATATGGAATAACTGCAATCTCTACCAATGATGCGACTTACTGCATATGGGATTCACTCACGATTTACATCAGTGATCCCACAGATCAACGGATTGCCGTCAACACGAATGCGTCGGGAATGGTAGTATCAGCCATATATGACTACGATTCATCGGCATTCGATGGTATTCTCTTTTTGAATGACACAATATTCGACCACTCCATTGTGGGTAAGTATGGATATACTGTTGATTCTGCATCAGGAGGAGTTTATGGAATATCGGCTATCAGCGAAAACGATGAAACCTATTGCATATTCGATAGGCTGATGGTCACCATCGGAGTTGACGACGCTACACCCTATAATGAACACCAAGCAAACTTCACATTGACCGTTTTCTTCGCATATGATTCTATTCAATGCTCAACATATCAGATTATGATAAACAGGAATGGAACTCACTGGAGATCATTCACGGATGTAAACAAGTCGCTATTCGTAGATACTCATGTCGATAATACATATCTGTACACCAGCACTGCAATTACCATTGAGTCGCTACACGGAATTACTGCATTCACCACAAATACTATGCAGGTCACATGGTCTGTTGCACCGAACGAGATCCCAACGAATGATACAGCGCCAGAAATCACAAACGCTGACGATACTGACAATCTCTATGCAAGGTATCAATTCTATATTATAACCTCCAGCGTGAGTGACTTAGATGGTTTTGCAGACATTGACATCGTGGAATTGTCTCTATACGACAACACCAGGTCCCTCCTAATATGGGCCATTCGCTACACGGTTTCGACCGATTCATTCTCTATTGAACAGGGCTCAGAGTATGTGACCTTGGGAAGCTGGGCATCTGCAACAAGTAGATCAGATGGATTCGATATCACTTGGGCCATTAAGGTCGATTGGGACCATCCAGATCTATCGAACATTGACATAAGGCAGTACGTGACGGATGGTTCAGATACTGACGAGGACTTCTATGAAGTCAACTGGGATGTTGAAACACGACTTAATTATGCTTCTGCTCCGACTCTCTCGGACCACCGGGGTGACATTTCAACATCGAACTTGTGGGCAAGTGCCACACTCATTTACTATGGTTCTTCAAACCTTCATCCACTCGCCAATGAAACTGATGTGTGGATATTGCACGACATTTCGGGAGAGTGGTCTGCTGATGTTGATGGAAGTGGTCAATTCACAATCACAGGTATAGGTTCGTCCAGCTCCGTGAGGCTGAACCTCTATACGTTCAAGGTCGTTTCAGAAGGCGTAGGGTCTGGTGGCTCAGACCTCTACTACACGACTTCAGCCACGGACACATTTGTGACGGACAGGATTGAGCTGTATATCTCAGGAGTAGACGACTCAAGGATTGATGTCAATACACAGGGTCTTGTATACTGGAGTGCCCGTTACGACTACGATGACATAGTAATCACTTCAGGGCTGATTGCTTCACTAAATGGCTCCAAAGCTCTGTCATGGAACGGTTCCTATTGGATTTTCACTGAAATCCAAAGTTCAGTCAAGAGAGTAGGTTACGCTGTAGCCTTGGCAGTTGACAGCGCATATGGACTGAACACATGGATTCAGACAGCACCCAGTACCTCCATTATCTGGGACCGCATCGTTGTACGCACCACTGCAGTTGATGATAGTAGAGTGAGTGTCAGTGATGACGTGGAGGTAAGAGTTACCCTGTGGCTGGAGTATGACCACATGCTCCTCGGTCTTGGAAACTCTGTTATCCTTGATGGTCTAACAATGACGTGGGATGCCACCAACTCGTGGTTTGACCTGAGCAGGAGCCAGTCAGAAGTAGGGAAATGGAGATATTATGTCAATGCTTCAGCTGAGGCAACTTATGGTATAACAGCACTAAGTCTGGATGGCCGCAGTATTGACGTTATTTGGGATAGAATTGCTGTTTCTGCAATTTCAGTGAACGATGGAAGAGTGAGCATTGATAGCTCTGTAGAGATACGTGTCAGACTATGGTTGGAGTATGATCAGTCGAACCTTGGGTCCGGTGACAGTGTCACTTTGGATGGTGTCCCGATGACATGGAATCCTGGTAGCTTTTGGTTTGAACTCACCAGGGCACAATCCTCTGTAGGAAAATGGACCTACTTTGTTAATGCTTCGACGGAAACCACATATGGCATAAGCGCGCTCCACATCAACGGTCTGGTTGCTGAATGTATCTGGGACCAGGTGCGTGTAGTTTCATATGCATCTGATGACCAGCGTATCAGCACAGGAGCAGCTTCATCATGTCATGTCACACTGCAGTTCAGCTATGATAGTACATACGTGACAGATGGAGTCGTAACAGTGAATGGTATAGGTACAGTCTATTCAGGCGCTAATGGAATCTGGGACTTCAGCGAAGTCAAGGCAAGTGTGCAATTGGTCACATATAACACAGTACTTGCTTCTGGCAACACGTATGGCATAAACTCGGTTGACCAGAACGGGCAGGTTCTAGATCAGGTCTGGGACAGAGTTGTTGTTGAGTCCTATTTTGTCACTGATTCGCGGGTTAACGTCGAAGACGTTGTGACAATCGAAGTCACTCTAGTCTATGAATTCGACAGCGCACCTGTGACAGATGGTACTGTAACCGTGAATGCAATATTAGCAATACACCTAGGATTGGGTATTTGGCAAATCACCGATAGCGAGTCGAGTGTTGCCAGTCGCATCTATAACAATGTAGCAGCATCAGGTAACACCTTTGGTATATCACAGGTCAGTCAGAATGGACAATCACAAACCGTGACGTGGGATCAAATTACTGTCAGAGGGTACTCAGTTTCGGACAGCCGAGTTAATCTAAATGTCGTCGTCAATATCTATGTAAATCTCGAGTATGAGTATGACAATACAAAAGTTACAGATGGTACAGCGAGTATCAATGGCATTCCAGCCACACATATTGGGTCTGGTATTTGGATGATTACCGCTTCAGAGTCAAGTGTCACTTCAATCACCTACGACTCAATAATCTGCGAAGCCAATCAGCATGGTATAACGAGTGTAAACCAGAACCTTCAATCACAGGTGGTCATATGGGATCAGGTAATTGTAACGGGATATTCTGCTGACGATAACCGAGTGAATGTTTTCGGAACTGTGAATGTTGATGTCACACTAGAGTATGAGTATGATGACTCGACTGTTATTGACGGAAACGTGTGGATAAATGGAATTCTTAGTAGCTATCAAGGTATGGGGATCTGGAGGATTACTGTCGCAGAGTCTTCTGTGACAGCAGTAACGTACAATACAGTTAGTTGTTCAGGCAACTTATACGGCATCAGTCTTGTGGACCAGAATGCACAGAGTCAACAGGTAATTTGGGACAGAATTCAAATTCTAACGACCGTAGCATCTGACAGTCGGATTGACGTAGGCACTAGTACTCTGGTGCTTGTAACTGCACATCTAGAATATGATGGCCATCTCCTTGAGAGTGGTGACACACTCTACATGAATGGAGTTCTGATGGTGTGGAATTCCGACCATTTTGAGATTGCTACAGACACCTATGCATCTGTTGGGCAGAGAGTCTACTTTGTTAACGGAACTAATGCTCACGAAACCACATATGGTATCTCTTCAGTGAACTTGAACAGCAACTTCGCAGCAGTAATCTGGGACCGGATTGTTGTTCAGACCGTCACTGCTGATGATGAGAGGGTGGACATTGGTAGCAATTCAGAAATCCGAGTAACACTTTGGCTCGAATATGATGATGTACCGCTAGGTGCAGGCGACTTAGTCATACTAGATGGCACAACAATGACATGGGACCCTGTGAACTCATGGTTTGAATTAGCTAGATCTCAATCTGCAGTTGGTAGGTGGACTTACTATGTCAACATGTCCTCAGAGTCCGCTTATGGAATCTCAGTGTTACAAACTGCTGGAGAGAGTATCGATATCATCTGGGATAGGATAGTTGTGAGAACAACTTCAGTTGATGATGACAGAGTTGATGTTGGCAGCAGTTGCGAGATTCGAGTGACTCTCTGGTTGGAATATGATAATTCACTGCTAGGTGCAGGCAACACAGTGATCTTAGATGGTTCCCCAATGACATGGGATCCTGTGAACTCATGGTTCGATTTACTCAGGTCTCAAATGACAGTGGGCAATTGGAGATACTATGTCAATGCATCCGCGGAAACAACGTACGGAATCACATCTCTGGATTTGAATGGTTCAAGTATCGAAGTTATATGGGACAGAATCAAAGTCGTTTCTTATGAGGCGAGTGATCCTCGGAACAACATTGGGTCATATGTATGGATCAATGTCACTCTGTACTATGAATTTGATGGTACACCAATAACAGATGGGACAGTCAGTGTCAACGGCTATATCTTCACTCACCTTGAGGAGGGTGTCTGGCAGCACAACCGGACTGAGCTTTCATCCATGGCAAGATTCTTTGATACTGTCACTTGTGAAAACAATGCATACCTCATCACAGTTGTTAACCATAACTCTCAATTGATAAGTGTCATTTGGGACTCAATTACAGTGAGTCTAACGATTCCTGATCATCGAATTGATACCGGGGTTAATGCCACTATCTATGCTACTGCGGTCTACGACTATGATGGAGCAATATATGATGGCGTCCTCACACTCAACGACACGACCTATATTCATGACACTGTTGGTCAATGGTCGTACACCATTGCTGCTGCCTCAGGCGACTCCTTTGGCATCACAGTAATAGCAACCAATGATGTGGACTATGTAATCTGGGATAGGCTCCGCGTGCTGTCATATACAGTTTCAGATGGACGTTGCGACATAGGCACAACTCAAACCGTCTATGTGAATTTAGAATATGAGTTTGACTCAACGATTTTCACAGGGGCACTCGGAACAGCCTATCTGAATGGCACCAGCATGATTTGGAATCAGTCCCTCTTGCATTGGTATCAGACTAATGTATACATGACAACCGGAAAGCGACAGTTCGAAGTTTCAGGAGTAACTGACAACCTGCATGGACTGACAGAAATAAATAACCAGGTAACTCCAGCATCAATTATTTGGGATCGGCTTGAAGTCGTATTAAGCACAGATGCGCTCTTGGTCAACTGGCATACGCAAGTAAACTTCACACTGACTGCCACCAGAAACTATGATGGCAGCTTAGTTCATCTACTGACTGTGTCAGTCAGCCGAAATGGTACGATGTTTGCAGCAAGTAATTTCTCCGATGTGTGGCATGGTCCTGTTGATGCAGTCTGGATCTACACGGTGACTGGAGCTAGGGATGACCAATATGGATTACAAGTCTATAGCGCGAATTCACTGATGGTCACGTGGACTGAACGTCCTGTGGTCGTTATCAATGCGGCCTTTGTAAGTGATACTGATGGACGAACAGACATTGGTAACGTTGTGATAGTCTTCTTCCATTGTCAGTGGTCAACAAACGGAAGCGCTGTTGAATCGGGAACTCTCTTTGTTAATACAATGGCCTATGCAATCAATGGCAGCGGTTGGATTGATTTTACTTGGTCTAGCGCCAGTGTCATGCGTCTGGTCTGGAGCGTAACAGGAGTCGATGTGAATGGGATAGTTCAGTTTGACCAGCGTGTCGCTTCTCCTCCTATGATATGGGATTCACTCAAGGTGAGTATCTCGGTTCTTGATGATAGAATTAGTGTCGGCGAGAATGCAACAATATGGGTTTCAGCAATATATGAATCAGATGGAGTACCATTTGATGGAATTCTATCGCTAAATTCAACATCCTTCATGTACTTCACTCCTTCAGCTCATGCCTATACTGTGATATCGGCCTATGGAGAT
>CAYOSZ010000079.1:0-8434 GCA_964406715.1 uncultured Ignavibacteria bacterium
GATCCAGATACTTCTGAGCCACCCTCTGAATGTCCGCTTTGCTCACCGCGTTTATGTTCTTCCGATAATCCTTGAGATAGTCCTCGCCCAGATCATACAGCTCCACGTTCAGAATCTGCGTGGCGATCTGGTCCGGTGTTTCGAGTTGGAGGGGAAAGTATCCGGTGTAGAATGATTTGGTATCTTCCAGCTCCTTATCCGTCGCTCCCCCGGAGCGAATCTTCTCCATCTGCTCGATTATCGCTTTGATGGCTGCGGCAGTGGAATCGTTCCGGGTGAAGGTGTCGACCGTGTACGCCCCTTTGAGCTTGTTGAAATCGAAGGAGCAGTAAATTCCATAGGTCAGTCCTCGATTGGAGCGGATCTCGTCCATCATTCGGGATGAGAATCCCCCCCCGCCAAGGATATAATTCATCAATCTCACGGCGAAATAGTCGGGATTGCTTCTGTCTACTCCCAGATGCCCCACCCTTACGTAGGTTTGGGTCAAATCGGGCTTATCCACCAGCAGGATCTGATATCCCTTTATTTCCGGGGGTTCCACAAAGGCGGGTAAGGTAACCGCAGCACTCCGCCATCCCGAGAACTTCGCTTTAACCTTATCGATTACCTCTCTGCTTGTCACGTCTCCCACCACCGCCAGGATGGCGTTGTTGGGCACGTAGCAGTTTTTATGAAAGTTGACGATATCGTCCCGGGTTAAGGCTGCGACGCTGGTCTCGGTTCCCTCGCTGGGCTGGCCATAGGGATGATCGCCGAAAAGAAACTCCCTGAATTTCTCATCCGCCACGGCATCCGGATCGTCCTTCTGCTGTTTAATCGCCGCCAAAGTCTGTTTCCTTAAGCGCTCGATCTCATCTTCTTTGAAGGTGGGATTAAGGATGATGTCGGAGAGCAGATTCAATCCCACGTCGAAGTGCTTTTTCAGCACCTGGCAGGTGGCATAGGTGGCGTCCCGGCTGGATCCGGCACCCAGACTTCCTCCCACGAAATCGATCTCCTCGGCGATCTGAGTCGCCGTCTTTGCCAGAGTCCCCTTGCGGAGCAGTCCTGCGGTTAAATCGGCCAGTCCCGCTTTGCCGGACGGATCGCACGCAGAGCCGGACTTAAAGACCATACGGAATGCCACCACCGGAAGCTCGTGATGCTCGATCACTATCACCTTCAGACCATTATCTAAGGTGGTTTTCTCAATCGGCGGGAGCTTTATCTCTTGAGCAAAGGCTATAGAGTGATGGTAAGAGACTGAAAAAAGAAGAAAAACAAACACCAAAAAACTCACCAACGGTATTTTTGGATTCCTCTTATTCATGGTTCATCTCCCTCTTAGACTTTTGAGGTTTCGATTAAATTCGATGTGATCGTCTCACTTATTCCGGAGACGGCATACCCGGGGGCATCCCCTCAGGCATCTCCGGAACCAGCACCGCCAGGGTCCTGTTCTTCTTGTCAAAATACTTCTTCGCCACCCGCATCACGTCCTGGGCGGTGACCGCTTGATATTTGCTGGCCTCATCAAATAATGTGCTGTAATCTCCCAGTATGGTCTGATAATACCCGATCTGGTTGCCTTTGTCGCTCACCGATTGGAGTCCGGAGATGAACTCTGCCTCCAGTTGGTTTTTTGCTTTCTGCAATTCCATCGAGTCCACCGGTTCCTCTTTGAGCTTGTCAATCTGCTCGAACAGGCTCTGCTGGCCTTCCTCTGCGGTATGTCCCGGCTGCATTATGGTGAAGGTAAAGAAAATGCCCGGATCCTCCAGGGAAAAGCAGTCTCCCCATACGGCCAGAGCCGACTGATCCTGATATACCATCTTTTGATATAGTCGGGAACTCTGTCCGGTGAAAAGAATTCGAGCCGCCACGGTCAAAGGATAGATGTCCGGATGCCCGAACTCCGGGATGTGAAATCCCGCTGCGAAGGCCGGCATCTGCCCGATCTTATGCACGTATGCGATCCTCTCACCTATCTGCTCCGGCTCCACAGTGGCCACCCTGGGAGGCGGTGACTGAAAGGGCACGTCACCGAAATACCGGTTCATCAGTTTCATCACCTCTTTGGGTTTGACGTCCCCGGCCACCACCACCGTAACGTTGGTGGGAACATAGTAGGTTCCATAATGCTCCTTGAGGTCGTCCACGGTTGTATTGGCGATGTCGGACATATAACCGATCACGTGCCAGTGATAAGGATGAGCCGCAAAGGCGGTGTTGAGCAGCTGTTCGAATACCACGCCATAGGGGGAGTTGTCTATGGCCATTCTCCGCTCTTCCTTTATCACCTCCCTCTCCGAAAGGAAGTTCTCATCCGTGGGCTTCAGGTGTTTCACTCTTTCAGCTTCTAAGTCCAATGCCAGTTCCAGTTTGTCGCTGGAGAGCTTCTCCCAGTACACGGTGTAGTCAAACGAGGTCCCGGCATTGTCGATTCCCCCGTTAGCCTGGATGATCTGGGAATGCTCCTCCGGACCGTACTTCTCCGATCCCCTGAACATCATGTGCTCGCAGATGTGCGAGATGCCGGTGATGCCCGGTCTCTCGTTCTTTGATCCCACGTGATACCACATCTGTAAGCTCACCACCGGTGCAGAGTGATCCTCGGAGATCAAAATGGTCATGCCGTTATCCAGTTCGAACTTCTCCACCGGAAACTTAATCTGCCCGAAACCGGCCTGAGAACAGAAGGCCAGAAACAGGCTAATCAATAAAAGTTTGGTAAAGTATCTGAACACAACCACCTCCTGGTTACAGGTTTAAGCTTTTTCCCTGATCATGGCTCCGGGGACAAACAGCTGCATGTGTATCGACTTCTCAACTGGTCCAGTCAGAGCCTGGGTAATAAATTGTAACGTATACACCTTTTCTCTCATTTGATTTCAATCCAGTAGGGCATGAGCAGAAGGAGGCGATCGTCGGCAAAGACGTTATTCTTTTTGAGTTCCTCCACCAACTCTTTAATCCCCAATGATGAGGAGAAACCTATTCCTGAGTTCAAAGGGGGAAAGAGCCTTCGTTTGGGATAAGTCACGATCTCGATTTCGACGTCCTCGGCTATATCGGCTTTCTCCTTTGCCACGGCCAGTGCCAGATTCAGACCTCCCAGCATGTCCACCAGCCCATTATCTTTAGCCTGTCTCCCGGTCCACACCCGCCCCCGGGCTACGGCATCCACCTCCTGATACGACATTCCCCGGTGTCTTGCCACCAGGGCGACGAATTCGGAGTAGAACTCTTCGATTTGCCTTTGCACCATCTCCCTCTCCTCTTCGGAGAACTCCCGGGTGGTGGTGTAGAAGTCTGCGTGCTTTCCCCTTTTGACCGTCTCGATGGAGAATCCGATCTTCTCATATAATCCCTCCAAACTCAGCTTCCCGGTTACCACCCCGATGGAACCGGTATAGGTGCCGGGCATGGATATAATGGTGTCTGCAGCGCAGGAGATCCAGTATCCTCCGGATCCGGCCACGTCCGACATGGAGACGATGACCGGTTTCTTCTCTTTGGTCAGGATGATCTCCCTTAAGATCACGTCCGAGGCGATTCCTTCGCCTCCCGGGCTGTCCACCCGGAATACCACCGCTTTCACCCTGGGATCTTCCCGAGCCGTCCTTATCGCCTGAGAAATGGTTTCCGATCCCATTATGTCTCCCAAAAGCATTCCACTGCCACTCTGGCCCGATGTTATAGAACCGGTGGCAAATACCACCGCAATCCTGGGCGGAATGGCCCAGCTGTATCGGTATTGACTCTGTTTGTGGTAAACCTGGTGAGGGATTCTCGGAGCTTCCCCACCGGTCTGCTTTTTGATCAACTCTTCCAGCTGATCGTAAAACAACAAGGTGTCAACCAACCCGGCTTTGAGAGCCTCAGACGAGGTAAATGGTCCCTGATCTATTATGGATTCGGCTTGCTGTTGGGACCAGCCTCTTCCCCGTGCCACCTCAATGATGATCTGATCATACAGATCATCCAGCATTGAGTTAACCACCTCCCGGTGGGCTTCCGACATGCTCTCCCGGGTGGCCAGATCGGAGGCGGTTTTGTAATCGCCCCGGTGTTCCAAATCAGCCACTACGCCTAATTTGTCCAAAGTTCCCTTGACGAAGGTGACCGTGGCAGCTAATCCGTTAACGTCCAGATATCCGGTGGGAAGAAGAACGATTCTATCCGCGACCGTCGCCAGATAGTATTCCTTGTCTCCTCCCATCTCCATGAAGGCGATAACCGTCTTTCCCCTGCTCTTGAAATCCAGAATGGCTTCTCTGATCTCCTGAACTTTAGCCATTCCCAAAGAGAAGGAATCGATGCGAAGCAACATGCCCTGGATGGTCCTATCCTCCTTTGCTCTCTGGATGTCGCTGATCAGATCTATCATCCGGGGTCTTTTCCTTCCAAACAGACCCACTCTGGAGTTCTCCTCCACGATCTGACCGGATATGCGAACCTCCAGGAATTTATCTCTTCTTTCCAGCAGGGTACGATATCTCTCTTGCGAAAGGGTGGCGTACACCACCCCCTGGTTAAATTCATAGTCCTTGGTGACCGAGTTATAGGTTCCCGCCCCGAAATTCGGAAGGTTGATTCTCCCCCCCAAACCGAAATTGCCGTCGTTGTCTATGTCTCCGAAGAAGACAAAACCATCCACCGGTTCTGCCTCTGCCCTGAATCTGGTGGCGGCATCTTCCAGCTTCTGGTTTTGAGCAAAGGAGGCATCCACCGATAAGGTAAGCCTGTCGCGCCAGAAGTCACCCAAAGGTCTTACCGCCAAACCAAAATCGTAGGAGACCTCGGTTCTCTCGCCGTCAAAGTGGGGGCGGTTTAGATCCTTTGCCATCATTCCCAAAGAGAGAAACTCGAAGGGCCTGGCGAGCAGACCGATATTCCAGGAAGAGAGATCGTCATACTCCTTATGCTTGGACCCGAACCAGCTATAGCTTGATCCCCAGTAGAAGCCGTCTGCCAAGAATTTGCTCCCGTGAGCCAGGGTGTACCTTCTGTATGTCCGGGAGGTGACGTTTCCCAGCCATTCCACGGAAAATCCGAAAGTCCCGGCTGAAAAAAGCAGGGCATTGTCCCCCTCAAAGCTGGAGTCGGAATAGGTGTGAAAGAAACCGGTCTGAAAACTTCTTTTAAGTCCCAAACCGGCTGGATTGAACCTTGTTGCGGAGATATCATCGGAGATTGCCATGGAATTAAAAGGAAGAACGAAGCTCATCGTGGGTGACTGATGGCAGAGTCCCGAAGACACGAAAAATAGAACCGAGATGGTACATACAAAAAAGACAATACTTCTCATCTTAGGTATCCCCCACTGCATTAGAGTTTGAGGTTTTGGTATCCTTAAACACCCTATCGGATTTTCCCTTCCGGTCAGTTTTTTTTAGTTTATTATCTCGCCTTATACTTGACGTCGGAAAAAGAGACTGGTATAGACGGCGCAGTAGAGTCTGCAAACCGGGTTTTGGGGGTTTTGATCGAACTCCCCGTCCCATGGATGTTCGTAGCTATTCATGATCAAATTCTTTTGGATTTGGATTCTTCAATAATACCCCGCCTTTAATCTCTCCCTCCTTTTACGGGAGGACGGGGATGAGGGATAATTGACTGAGATTATCTGCCCTCTATTTGGATTCTTCCGATACCGTTTACCTGTAGCCCGATATTGGACTCTCCATCCCCACAGATGCCCTCCAGCCTTGTTTTGTCGAGCACCAGTGGTCTGATTAAAATCCGGTCGGTATTTATCTTCCCCCCGCGGCCTACGGATAACCTGAGTCGGGCGGACAAATCCTCCGGAACGGTCAGATTGATGTTCCCGTAGCTGTTGGTCACAAAAAGGCCACAGTCCTCCATCTGGTCAATTTCCAGATCTATGGTCGAGTACATCGTTCTAATCTGATTCTCGCCCTCCAGGAGGGATAAACCGGAGCAGTGAATGGGGCTATATACGGTGCTTGCCTCCAGTTGTCCGGTAAACTGTTCCACCTCGATTTTCCCATAGGTGGTTTTCAGATATGCTCTGCCGTCTCTGGTATCTGCGTCTCTGACCCGGATAGAATTATAGCTGGTCTCGATATCCAAGGGTCCTTCAATATTCTCCACCTCCACCTGAATATAGGATCCGCTGATATCGGTCTCCTCGGAGACGTCCTCAAGCTGGACGTTTCCATACCTGTTTTTGATATACGCCTTCTTAAGCGGTCCGGTAATATCCAGTTCGAAACTCGAGGGTTTGGTCTCCAGCACGATGTCAGGAGGAATGTATACATCTAAGTTTACTCTTATGGCGTAGTTTGTCCCCTCCCAGGGGGCATCCCGAGGGGTGGAAAGCGTTAACGTTGCCACCTCATCCACCGTCTCCAGATGCAACTCCACCAGTTCAGTAAACTCTTTTGCCATCTTACTGTTCTTGGCTTCAGCCCAGCATTCGAATTCCACGCTGCAAACGTCCTCCTCTCCCACCTCCAGGTTTACCCTGCCGGCCAAATTGGCAGGAGCAGTCAGGTGAAATTCCTTGATCGTCCCAGTTGTATTGGCCTGCCCCACCCGGGTGAATTCATCAGAAGAAAATGCCTTATCTGATAGACAGAAGGCTGCAAAAAGAAAGAAAAGGGCGGCACAGACAAACCACCGGGTTTTTGTTTTTTCACTCATGGCAATCCTCAAGTTTAGAAACCGAGGCTGTCTCTCTGTTGTTCATACGTTTTGACACAGTTGAAGTTTCTTAAATTTCGATCTGGTTTGAAGGTTGAAAAACCATATTAAGAGTTCGCACGAATTCTGCCTCTGCGTGCTGGTTGTTTGCACCTTTCCCGCGTGACGAAGTCAGGGTGAATCCTCATCCCCAACCGGATGAGTTACAACGAAGCTTTCAAATTTTAACTTCCTCCTTAATTTGATCAGTCTTCTCAGATCTTCTTTTGCTCCAAGCCCTTCGAATCAGCCATATACCTATCCCCACAACGATGATTAACCCGACGACTATCTTCTCATAATGCTTGACCTGCCCGATCAGAGCTTCCAGGCTTGCACCGAACATGTAACCCAGACTGCCGACAAGGATAGCCCAGATCGTGCAGGAAAGAAAGTTAAAGGGCAAATACTTGCCTTTATTCATCTTCATCGTTCCCATGGATGCGGCTGCGGCCAATCTGAGACCGTAAAGATATCGGGTGATGAAGATAGCCCAGATGCCATATTTGTTAAACAGGTCTTTGACTTTAGGATAGTATGTTTTTGCTACCGGAAATCTGGAGATTACACCTTCACCTTTTTTCCTCCCCAGAAAAAATATGGTCACGTCCGCCGTATATGTCCCCATCAAAGCGATCAGCATGACCACATAGAGATTTAAGTAACCGCCTTTAGCCAAAAACCCGGCGGCGATCAAGACCGATTCTCCTTCCAGCAGAGCACCCAAAAACAGTGCCGGGTAACCGAATTTGATGATGAATTCTTGCATGTTAAGAACGTGTTTTAGCCTTGTTTGTCGGGCAGCCTGCCGTCCAGACGACAGTCCGACCTGCAATCGGCGTCACCCTTTCACGTCAAGCGGGAGGGTGAAAGAGTGTTCTTTCGTCTCGTGTTCTCTCTGTCACCCTCACCCTTGATCCCTCTCCCGTCAAGGGAGAGGGAATAGGTTTTTCCCTCCCTTGATGGTTCGACCATTCGACAAACTCATGGTGCTGAGCGAAGTCGAAGCACATGCTCACCACAAGTGTGAGGGAATAAAAGGGAGGGTGAAAGAGTTTCCTTTTGTGTCCGTTTTTAACACCCTCACCCTTGATCCCTCTCCCGTCAAGGGAGAGGGAACCTGGCAACTATCGTCGGAGACAAGCCCAGAACTACATGGTTCATGGCAAGCCGTGAACCGTATGGTTCAGGGCAAGTTCTTAAGCTACCTCTCCTCCTGTTTCTCCGTTTCTTGCTTTTTCGCTTCTTCGACTCCGAATTTCTTAAGATTCTCGGCGTATTCTTTCAGTTGTTTGTCCACCAGGTAGTTGACGCTACCCTCCTCGAAGGTGCCGTCCTCTTTTACCTCACCTGCTTTTGTCCCGGTGAGAATCTCGATGCCCTGATCGATGGTCTTGATTGGATAGATGTGGAATTTCCCCTGCTTTACCACGTCGACCAACTCGTTTTTCAGCATCAGGTCTTTCACGTTCTGGTGCGGGATCATCACTCCCTGGCTGCCGGTTAAGCCCTTGGCTTTGCACACCTGATAGAAGCCTTCGACCTTTTCGTTCACCCCACCGATGGGTTGGATTTCCCCTTTCTGGTTTATCGAGCCGGTGACCGCGATATCCTGCCTCAAGGGAAGCCCGGATAAGCTGGAGAGGATGGCGTAGACCTCGGTGGAGGAGGCGCTGTCGCCTTCCACTCCGGAATATGACTGCTCGAAAGCTATGCTGGCGCTCATGGTCAGGGGTTTGTCATG
>CAYOSZ010000080.1:0-8420 GCA_964406715.1 uncultured Ignavibacteria bacterium
CTGATTATGGGATTCACGAAGATGCCTTCATCCGAGAGCATCTTCCAGAATTGAAATGTCTTCATGTCATCGCCGATGTAGATGGGGATGATGGAGGTTTGAGTCGTTCCGATGTTAAATCCCAGGGACTTATACTCTTTATGCATTCTTCGGGTGATCTCCCAGAGCCTTTCCCTTCTTTCCGGCTCGGTTTCGATAATGTCAAGCGCCGCCAGACAGGTTGCCACCGCGGCAGGGGGCGGGCTGGCGGAGAAAATCAACGGGCGGGAGAAATGCTTAATGTAGTTGATTACTCTTTCGGTACCCGCGATAAATCCTCCTAACGAAGCGAAGGATTTGGAGAAGGTGCCCATCACCATGTCCACTTCTTCCTCCAGGCCGAAATGCTCTGCGGTGCCGCGACCGTGTTTTCCCAAAACTCCGATGGAATGAGCATCGTCCACCATCACCCGGGCATTGTGCTTTTTGGCCAACTTTACGATATCCGGCAGGTTGGCTATGTCCCCCTCCATGCTGAACACCCCGTCCACCGTTATCAGCTTTCCCGTATTGTTTTCGCAGTTGCTTAACACCCGCGCCAGATCGGCCATATCATTATGCTTAAATCTCACCACGGTACCGTAGGAGAGCCGGCAAGCATCCACTATGCTGGCGTGATCCGATCTGTCTATGATCACGTAGTCCTTCCGGCTTACCAGGGTGGAGATGGTTCCCAGATTGGTCTGGAAGCCGGTGGAGAAAACCAGGGCGGCTTCTTTTTTCATGAATTTGGCTAATCTCTCCTCTAACTCTTCGTGAAGTTCCAGTGTCCCGTTGAGAAATCTGGAGCCGGTACAGCCGGAGCCAAACTTCCTCACCGCCTGCATGGCAGCTTCATTCACCTTGGGATGCGAGGTCAAACCCAGATAGTTGTTGGAGCCGATCATGATCATCTTCTTTCCCTCGATTATCACCTCGGTATCCTGGCCGGAGGAGATAGCCCGAAAGTAGGGATAGACTCCCAGTTTCTTCACCTCATCGGCTTCGGTGAAGTTTTGGCATTTTTCAAATAGGTCCATTTTTCCTTTTGGATCTTGATTGATGATTTTGTAAGGATCTGCCCTACCAGCGTCTTTCATGATCGAAAAGCATCCATTTTGGTCAACTCAAACGCTTAATCTTAAGAAAATACCTTACAGTTGTCAAGCGAAAAAAGGGATGCATTTGTTAGCTCGAGATCACGTCCCCACGATTTCATAAATCGCAACTTCGCCTGACTATTCCTCTCGCTTATGAGTGACCAGAAGATCCACCCTGAAGTCATCCAGGAACCTGGAGATGGATTCGGCCTGCCTGTCTGCGTAGCGTTTCTGGAAATGTTTGGCAAAAAAAGTGTAAGCAGATGGGATTTCTTTCTCCGGGATGCCATAATATGTGCCGTGTGTAATCTGTGCGATCTTAATCCCCAGCTTGCTCCCCCCAAAAAGTCCCCCGCTCTTGGTCTTACCATGGGCAGGGTTTATCACCACCAGGGGAATCTTTTCCCTTCTGAAATCCTTGGAAATTTTAAGCGTCTCCAAATAGGCGGGTTCTTCCAACAGATTGGCATACTGGTGAGTCAGCGGCTCGGGGAAACAATCGCTGATGAGGACCGCATAGGGTATGAAGTTGGGCGATCTTCTTTTCTCCTGTTTGAACACTTCCAGAGCTTTTTTGAGCCCATCCGCCAGAGGGGTGAAACCCGAGGGGGAAAGACGGGATAAATTACCCAAAGTCACTCTCAGGTTATTGGTGGGATGATTCATGATCCGGGCAGAGTTCTTCTGAAAGGCGATCAAGCCCAAACGGTCCCGGTTTCTGTAAGCATCCCGATACACGATGGAGAGAGCTTTGGAGACGGCGGGAAGGAAATAATATGTGGAAAAGCTGGCATCGGTGATCAGAACCAGGGTAACCGAGCTTCTTCCGTGTCTGATCCAGATTCGAAGGTCGGAAGGTTTTAATTGGACCTTCGGACTCTTTTGATCTTTTCCCCGACTTGCCAGAGCCGTAATTATGCTGGGAACAAGAGCGATATTCTCCCGGGGTATGGTTTTTGGTTTCTGATGGCCGGTGGGTCGTCCCCGGGTGGAGGAGGTAAGGCTTGCCGCCCGTTTACCCACAAACTCCCGAATTTTTCGGGGAGGAGCCTTCTTGGTAAGCTTGATCTTCCATCGTTCAAAATAGGAGGTCAGCTTATGCAATGCCTGTTTGGGATTAACCAACGGGACTCTGGAAGCAAACTGCTTTGACGAGGGCTTAAGAGAGGACTCTTTGTCGGATGGGGTTATGAGTTTTTTTTTACCCGGGATTTCTTATCTGAATCAGTGACTTCTTCACCCTGGGGTGCGGATACTTGGGGCTCGCCTTTCTCCTTCCACACCTCTCCCCACTTTCGGAAACTCTCCTGGAAAGCATCTTCAATCTCCTTTTCGGTGGGAGGCGGCTCAAGCCCTCCTTCGCGGGTTCGATGGGAAAGCGCCAGATATGCCGACTTCAGAAGATCGTCTTCTTTGATTGAGGTCCTGCCATCTAAGGCAGCTGCGGCACAGGCGGTTTTAGTGATCACGATGTCGGGGCGCTGCCCGTCCACCTTAAGCTTAGCACAGATGGAAGCCGCAATGTGATAAATCTCCTCGCGAACTATAACCTGGGGAAGAAACACCCGGGCGTCGGCGATTTTCTTTTTCAGCTCTCCCTCTGTGTCCTTAAAGCGGTTTTTGAATTCTACGGGATCTTTTTCAAAAAGCAGATTGTTTTTGATTATCTTTACCCTGGCCTCCTCGTGGTTGACCGTTTTGATCAGGCTCGATAGAGGGAATCGGTCCAGAATCTGGGGACGGAGCTCCCCTTCCTCCGGGTTCATGCTTCCCACGAACACGAAGCGGGTGGGATGGGTGATGGAGAATCCCTCCCGCTCAATGGTATTCCATCCCAGGGCGGTGACATCCAGAAGATCGTCGGTTATGTGATCGGGCAGCAGGTTGATCTCGTCCACGTACAGGATATTTTGATTGGCCTGAGCCAACAATCCGGGTTGTAGCGCCTTCTCACCGTCTTTTAATATCCTCTGCACGTCGATGGAACCGATCAACCTATCTTCGGTGATGCTCAAGGGAAGGTTGATCACCTCCATGTTCAATTGTTTTTTGGGAACGACCTCTTTTTTTTCGAACCTCAAGCGGCATGTTTCGCATCTGTTGGCCGGGTCCTGAAAGGAGCATCGGAAAGGACAATCGGCAACCACCTCTACCGGCGGGAGGATGTCGGCAAGGGCATAAACTGCGGTGCTTTTACCCGTGCCTTTGACACCTCTGATCAAAAGTCCCCCGATCCGTGGATTAACCACGTTCAGGAGCAGACCCAACTTAAGGTTATCCTGTCCGACGATAGCGCCGAAAGGCAATGTAAAACTTCCTCGTTTTGACACTTCTCATTCCTCTTAGCGAAATTGGCACATGTTTATTTCTCAAGACAAGTGTACAACCTGAATGCGCGAAAGTCAACAGAATTCTGGCAGGTGACCGCTTTCACAGAAGAACCGTGATTGATTAGTGCAGTATTAATCCTTATTTCTCCGAACATCACGCTTTCCTTCGTTTCATGGGCTGGCTATTATCTCATCTAACCCTTCGTTTCTTTGTCATTTCATACAGAAGAATTCCACCAGCCACAGCCACATTCAGGGATTCGGCTTTACCGAGAGTAGGAATATGGACGATCTCGTCGCAGAGCTTAAGCAGCTTTCTGTCCAGCCCTTGTGCCTCGCTGCCAATTAGAAGACAGATTTTCCCTGAAGGATCAAATGCTTCAACACCTTTGCCATCCTTGATGTCCGTGCCGAAGATTTTGAATTTTCGCCCTTTAAACTCAGGTATGATTTTCTCCAAATCAACCTCTTCGACAACCGGCAGGTGAAAGATCGATCCCATGGTGGAGCGCACAACTTTGGGATTATACAACTCCACCGTATCGTCAGTCAGGATGATCCCACCTATTCCGAATGCATCCGCGGTTCTTATCAGAGTGCCCACGTTCCCCGGATCACGTATTCCAACCAAAGCCACGATCGTCTTTATCTTTCTGTTCCAGAAATCCTTCAAAGAGTATTTCCTTGTCCTTGCCACACAAATTATTCCCTGGGCGGACACGGCATCCGAAAGCTTGCTTAAAACCTGGCTTTTCACTGGGATTAACCTGGCATTCAACTTCTGTAATTTTTTCAAGAGTCTTTTCTCTCTGTTCTTCTCCTCGAATGATCCGGTGAAGAGAACCGACTCGACCATCCAGCCGGATTCTGCCGCCTCCTCACAAAGACGCAAGCCTTCGATTAGGAATTTCTCCTCCCGGCTGCGTCCCTTTTTGGTTTTAAGCCTGGAAAGTTCTTTGAGTTTTTCTTTTGAAAGCATGAGATATCTGGACTGATTGAGCCAATGTTAATTAGTTTGAGAGCCTTCGTATCTTTCGGCTTGTTTTTTCAATAGGATGCTTTTTCGATTCTCTTTTCAGCTTCCGGTAATTTTTCATTCCACCCTCGGATTCTCGCAGCCATCTTTGGGTAAACTTGCCCTCCTTAATCTCCTTTAGAATATTTTCCATTTGTTTTTCTACCTGACGGTTAATAACCCGCTTACCTGAGAGATAAGAGCCGAATTCCGCCGTTTTGCTGATCCGATCGAACATTCCGGCTATTCCATGAGATTTAATGGTATTAACAATATAGTCCAACTGATGAACGCATTCCAAATAAGCGTTTTCCGGAGGATGCCCGGATTTTACCAGCACGTCAAAACCCGTCTTTAAAAGCTGGGTCAACCCACCGCATAAAACCGTCTGTTCCCCGAAAATATCTCCTATGGCTTCAAGCTCAAAAGTGGTCTCAAACGCTCCCGCCCTGGTGCATCCGATGGCTTTGGCATAAGCCAACGCAATCTTTTTGGCATTCCCGCTCTTATCTTGCTTCACCGCCACGAAACAGGGGACGCCTTTGCCTTCCACAAAGAGCTTTCTCATCACCTCACCCGGAGCATGGGGCGACACCATGACCACGTCCACGAAATCGGGAGGCAGGATCAATCGGAAATGAATGGAGAAACCGCAGGCAAAAAGCAAAGTTTTGCCCGGGAACAGATTGGGTTTGATCTGCTGTAGGTAGATTTTCCTGTGAAGATGATCCGGAGCCAGGACCGATATTAAGTCCGCCATCCGGACGGCTTTCTCGGTTGAATAAACCTTAAAGCCATCCCCCCGGGCTTTCCTCAAGGTTTTGCTCTTTCCGGGAAGACCGATTATCACATCAATCCCGGAATCCTTCAGATTCAGTGCCTGCGCTCGTCCCTGACTTCCGTAACCGATGACGGCTACGATCCCGTTCTTAAGGTATCGCAGATTTGCGTCTTTATCGGTGAATATTTTAAGGGCGGATTTCTTCATCGTAACTCTTTTATGTTTCTTAATATTGATCAGAATATAATTCGAGTGAGGTCTTTTGTCAAAAGTAAACACCTGAGAATGAAGATTACAATTCGACTTCTCTTTGTGGAATTGAATTAAGTAGTGAGGATAACAAGGAACAAGAGAGTCAAGCCTACGACTGCCAAAGGCAAAACCACTCTAAGCATGATGAGCATAATGATCCGAAGAAGTTGATAAAGCATCCAGAGCCCGAGTAGAACTACCAGTAGGCTCAATCCCAATTGCCCCCATATGCCCCAATGGTTCCCTATCTGTTGAATGAGCTGAGAAAATGAATCCCAGGCAAACTTAAGCAAGGAGAGGATGGCTTGAAGGATCTGATCCCAGGGGATATTCATCTGCACTGTCACGGGCTGGGCTCCTTGATTTTTTCCAGCAGTTTGCGCTGTGCTCTTCCCCCCGCGAGCAATCATGATTCGAGCACAATCAAACACTTTCATTAAATTTGTCAAGGATTAAAAATTGTTTGCATATGAAAAAAATAAGGTTAAATTAGCTTTTCGAGAAGCCACGTTCAAATGAAGGTGATATCTTTGATAGACTTACACACCCACACCATTTTAAGCGACGGCGCTCTGATACCTGCGGAGTTGGTAAGACACGCGGAGATTTGTGGTTACCAGGCCATCGCTCTGACGGATCACGTTGACTCCGGAAATATGGAAGCGGTTTTAAAACAGTTAATTAAGGTGGCAGGGGATTTGAATCGGCATGGGAAAGTTAAGGTTTTGCCCGGAGTTGAAATAACCCATATGCCACCTCCCTTGATTCCACAGATGGCAAAGGAAGCACGGAGGCTGGGAGCAAAGATCGTGGTGGTGCATGGTGAATCACCGGTTGAACCGGTCCGCCCGGAGACGAATCTTTTTGCCCTGCAGAGTGACATCGATGTTCTGGCTCATCCGGGAATGATCACTGATGAGGAAGTTAAGCTAGCCCAAAAGAAGGGAATATATCTGGAACTCTCGGCTCGTAGAGGACACTGTTTAACTAATGGTCGTCTGATGGTCCTGGCTAGGAAACACCAGGCTAGACTCGTGATAAACACGGATGCTCATAACGGAGGCGAGCTTTTCTCCCAGGACATTCTTATGAAGGTGGGATTGGGTGCGGGACTGACCGAAAAGGAGTTTAAACGGACGCTCCAGAATTCTGCGGAAATAGTGGAGAAAAGGTTTTAGCATGGATTTGCTGTCTTGCCGAATCATACTCGTGATTGGAATTTCGTGCGCTGAAGTTTATCAAATCCAGGGTAAGAGATGAAGATCAAATTCACTAAACTACAGGCTTTGGGCAATGACTACTTATATGTGGACGATTTCAGAAACAAATTGCCCCGGACGATTTTGTCCGATCTGGCAATAAAAATCTGCGACAGGCATTTTGGAGTGGGGGCTGATGGCTTGATTCTGGTGGTTCCAGGTCGAAATCATAGATTTAGAATGGTCTTCTACAATCCCGATGGGACGGAGGCGGAGATGTGCGGAAACGGAATTCGATGTTTTGCCCGCTTCCTCTACGAACAGGGTTTGTCCCAAAGCAGGCTGCAGATGATCGAAACCAAAGCCGGGGTGATTCACACCGAGATAAAAAAGACCGGAGAAGACTTTTTAATCCGGGCGGATATCGGCAAACCCATACTCAAACGAAAGAGGATACCGGTTAAAGGAAGAGGGGAATTCTGCATAAACCAGAAGCTGAAACTGAAGGGGCGAAGCGTGAAGATTACCAGCATCTCCCTGGGGAATCCCCATACGGTCATATTCGTTAGACAGTTCAGCCCCCAGTGGCGTAGGATCGGAGAGATGGTGGAGAATCATCCGGCCTTTCCACGCAGGACCAACGTGGAGTTTGCGAAGATACTCAGCCCCGAAAAAATCAGAATGAAGATTTGGGAGCGAGGAGCAGGGGAGACTTTGGCTTCGGGAACCGGAGCTTCGGCGGCGACGGTAGCCGGGGTGCTGGCCGGAAAGCTTAATCGCCGGATAACGGCGGTATTCGACAAAGGCGAGCTGGTTATAGAGTGGAGCGAAAAGAACGAACACCTGTATATGACCGGACCGGCCAGCTTTGTTTTTTCAGGAGTGTTTAATTATAATCCAAAATAATCAGTTGTAACGTTTGCATGAAATGGAAAGTTCCAGAGCCCGACTTGAGGTTCTGCGTTCTTTTTAAATGAATAATGGGAGTGTTCATCCTTACAGATCATACGAGTTCAGGTATACAGGGTTAAGTCTGCGGTCTTTAAACAGAGTTCAAGCAGGACTCAAACCGGCTACTTCAGTCGAGCTGATCATGGTTCTTAAAATGTGTTCTGTCTTCGCTTTTTTGACCTTTGCCGGAGATATTTCTCGCAGATAATCGTATTATTCTAATGGTCAATTAAATATCCCTATTATGCGTGAACTCTTAGCTGTATGGTACAAAGGATGTTTAATATTGGCTTGGGTAAAAATCAATGAAGTCAGAGAAATAAAGAGATTTCTGTCCATATGAAAAAAAGATTCAAGTTCCCCCTTTATTTTTTCTCGTTTCTGATCTTCGTCTGCTTGATCTTCTGGGTAATCATTACCCAAACCGGACTTTTGGAGAATCAGGTCAACCGGATGCTGAGGGTTTTCGTCCAGAGCCGATATTCGCTTAAAGTGAATGTGGGGGATATCAGCGGCGCATTCTGGCGTGAGCTGGTGGTGAAGGACATTACGGTTGACTTCCTACAGGAGGACAAAGAATACCGAATCGCAGAATTTCCGAATCTGAAGGTGAACTTCAAGCTTTCCAATCTCTGGAGGAAAAAATGGATTCTGGATTCCCTGAGCTTGGACCACCCCCGGATAGCTCTGGTAAAAACGGCAGACGGCAAACTTCTGGTGGCGCTTCCCGGGACGGAAAGGAAAACCATATCCAAAACGGGATTATTTGATTTA